>JASLXL010000122.1 GCA_030740335.1 SAR202 cluster bacterium
AGCACGGTCTGGAGAATCTCGTCGTGGATCCCGTTATGGTAGCCAAGTCTGGTGACAAGCTGCTCCAGGACGAGGCAGTAGGGGCGTTGCGTGACCTGCTCGTACCGCTGGCAATTCTGGTTACGCCAAATATCCCCGAGGCGGAGACCCTAACAGGCCGCAAGATAGCAGGTGTGGACGATGCGCGGGAGGCCGCTATCTCAATTGTGGGTATGGGAGCAAAGGCGGTCGTTGTTAAGGGCGGGCACATGGCGGGTCCAGCCTCGGACATCTTTTACGATGGCGATGAGTTCCGCGTCTTCACCGCACAGCGGATATCGACGACGAGCACTCATGGCACAGGCTGCACCTTCGCCTCCGCGACGGCCGCGGGCCTCGCCCGAGGAATGTCGCTGCGAGACTCGGTGTCTCAGGCCAAAAAATACGTGACTGATGCCATACGCAGGGCGTTTCCAATGGGACGGGGCTATGGGCCGCTGAATCACTTCCACGAATTTTGGGACTGAGTCCTCACAACATAATCAACTCAAGAGTGGACGGGTAGAAGCACCCTCTCCTGTTTGAAATAAGTAATTAGAACCTCTGGAGGTCGTCGATTGGCGTTGCTATTGACCGAAAGGGACGTTGCTGAACTGCTGACGATGGATATCGCGATTGAGGCTGTCGAGGAGGGATTCCGTCAACAGGCCGAGGCCCAGGCCTCGAATAGCCCTCGACTAAGGCTGCCCCTGGGTAAAGGTGCATTCAACTTCATGGCAGCCGCCGCGCCTGGCCTCGGTGTTATGGGCATGAAGACGTACGGGGTGTTCGGGGCCGGAGGGGCCAAGTTCTATGTGCAGCTCTACAGCACAGAGAATGGCGAGTTGATGGCGGTCATCGAGGCGAACACCATGGGCCAGATCCGCACCGGTGCAGCCTCCGGCCTGGCTACCAGATTGATGGCACGAGAGGACTCCTCTGACGTGGGGATCATAGGCTCTGGATTCCAGGCTCGGACGCAGCTTGAGGCTGTGTGTAGGGTCCGAGACGTGAAGACCGTACGCGTATTCAGTAGGACAGTGGATCGCCGAGACGAATTTGCGCGGTGGGCTTCCGAGGTGCTTGAAGTCTTGACAACTGCGGTCGACTCTGCCGAAGAGTGCATCAGGGGCTCCGACGTCGCCATTGCGATCACCAGCGCGGCCAGCCCCGTGATAAAGGGTGCGTGGCTGAAGGATGGGGCACACGTCAATGCCGCTGGCTCAAACCACTGGATGCGCCGGGAAGTAGACAGCGATACGGTGATGCGTTCGCGGGTCATCGTCACAGACGACGTGGAGCAGGCGAAAATCGAGTGCGGCGACCTGATCCTTCCCGTCGATAAGGGGGGGCTGCGCTGGAGGCAGGTCCACGAGCTATCCGAGTTGGTCTCGGGCGCATTACAGGGACGGCACGATGACAACGACATCACGCTGTTTGAGTCCCAGGGTGTGGCTCTTGAGGACATTGCTACCGGAATACGTATCGTCCAGATGGCTCGGGAGAAGGGCATTGGCCGGGAAGTGTCGCTTTGATGGAGAGTACGATGGCGAAGAACGTACAGACGGTACTTGGTCTCATCACCCCGGATCAGCTAGGAGTCACGCTGACCCACGAGCACTTGCTCATCGATTTAGCCTTCGCTCGACCGGCCCCTGAGGAGGCGATTGCCCGTGAGGTCTACTACGCGCCCTTGTCGATGGCGACGCTATCGCAGGTCAGGGGCCAGGGCATGGCGAACCAGGACGACCTGAAGTTGCTGGATGTCGAGACGGCGATCTCAGAGGCGATGCTCTATAAGCAACATGGCGGAACATCTCTCGTTGATGCCACATCCATCGGCATCGCCCGGGACCCGAAGGCTCTGGTGCGAATATCGCGTGAAACCGGAGTCAATATAGTCATGGGCTCGTCCTACTATGTCGCGCCGAGCCACCCTGCCGATATGGACAGCCGTTCCGAGGATGCGATTGTGGAGCAGATCGTATCGGATATCACCGTGGGGGTCGACGACACACGCGTGCGTTCCGGAATCATTGGCGAGGTTGGATGCTCGTGGCCGCTGACGGACAACGAGCGCAAGGTGCTGCGAGCGTCGGCCAGGGCACAGCGACTTACAGGAGCGCCGCTGCTGATACACCCGGGCCGGGACGAAAGTTCGCCGATGGAGATTGTGCGGATACTGCAGGAGAGCGGCGCTGACCTGAGACGCACGATCATCGGGCATCTGGACCGGACGGTGTTTGAACGCGACACCATTCGAGAGATCGCCGAGGCGGGCTGCTATCTGGAGTGGGACTTGTTCGGCAGCGAAGCGTCGTACTACCCATTCAACCCAATTGTGGACATGCCGAGCGACGCCATGCGGATAGATACGATTGCCTGGGTCGCGTCAGAAGGCTGGGGAGGCCGGGTGGTGATAGCGCATGACATCTGCAGGAAGCACCAACTCGCGAGCTATGGTGGCCACGGGTACTCTTATATCTTGGCTCACATTGTGCCTAGGATGCGGGCTCGGGGTTTTTCGAGCGACCTGATCGACGCGATACTGGTCGACAACCCGGCGGCCGCGCTTACCTTCGTCGAGCCACAAGAGGGCTAAGAGGCCCTTATTCAGAAGGTAAATTCAGGACACCTGTACATAAATATATGCGATTTAATTGGACGTCAGTTATCACGGCAGCGTCCTTTATCATAATGACACTGGCAGTCTTGGCCTTCTGTAGCGGACCAATAGGGCCTGATGGACCTCAGGGAGAGACCGGTTTACAGGGACCCACTGGTGACCAGGGACCCGTTGGTGACTCAGGTCCCGCCGGGGCAGAAGGACAGCAAGGACCGAAGGGTAGTCAGGGATCAGTTGGTCCGCAAGGTATAGCAGGAGATCAGGGCGACCAGGGACCTCAAGGTGAACAGGGTGAAACAGGACCTCAGGGTATAGCAGGAGATCAG
>JASLXL010000123.1 GCA_030740335.1 SAR202 cluster bacterium
GGGCTCTGCCATCTGATGGTAGACGCGCTCAATGGCCGGAGCCATC
The DNA here is from genome assembly GCA_030740335.1 of SAR202 cluster bacterium. The sequence continues at coordinate 47 of JASLXL010000123.1, forward strand.
TTCCAGGTCACAGTACCCGCTACGATCATGAGATCGGCCTGCCGCGGCGACGCTCGAAACGCCTCCATGCCGAATCGAGAGATATCAAATCTGGACATCGCACTGGCCATCATCTCGAAGGCGCAGCAAGCGAGGCCAAAGGAGAGCGGGAATACCGATGATTTGCGGCCCCAGTTGAGCAGGGCGTCGATGGAGGTTACCGCAAGATTCCGTTTCAGATCGTCCGGAACCTCGATCAAAGGCTCCGCCAAGGGTTCAGTGTTGGTTGCCTTGAGTTTATTGACGTACGCGCCCTCTTCGCGGTCAATGTCCCAGGTGGTCTCATGAAGAGGAACGGCCAGTCGACTAGGATCCAGAGCGTAGTTATCCATTTTTAGCTCCACTCCAGGTTGCCCTTACGCCACGCGTAGAACCAGCCCGTGAGCAGGATGCCAATGAACACCGCCATCTCTACGATAGCGAAAACTCCAAACTCCCGTGACATATATCCGAAGCGGGAGGCCCAGGGAAAAACGAAAACCACCTCCACGTCGAACACTACAAATATCAGAGCGAATGAGTAGAAACGAAAATTGAAGCGGTTCCACGTACCAGATAGGGTCTCGAAGCCGCACTCGTATATGCTGTTTTTTATGGCATAGGGCTTGTTTGGACGGACTTTGAGCAGCGACAGAGCCCAGGACATGACCAGCATGCTCACAGGGATCCCAACGGCAATCGCAGCAAAAATAGCTAGTATCCCGTACTGGCGAAAATAATCGTCAAGCATGGGACCACCGTAAGTACAGGTTCATACGGTGGGGAATATAGCATAGGCACTAGGACGTTGCAAGTGAAATCTGTAACAATCGGAGGCGTTCATGTTGACACGCATCACCGCCGATGCTAGGATTTGTGCCATCGTTATACGATGTAGTCCTGAGCCGCTCTACCCGCCTTATCCCAGGCTTCACACACTACCAGCGAGGTCGTCGCGTAGTCATGGCGCCGGGCGAAATCGGTGAGATCTACCCCTTGAGTAATCCCGCGCTCGACACTGAAGCATCGCGGGCCCTCCCCGAAATCTTCCGCCGACACAAGCCGGAGATCCGCGCTGCGCTCCAAAAAGAGCTCGCCGAAAGCCCTCTCCAGCTCTACCAGATGCTCCGGTACTCAATGGGCTGGTCGGATGTTTCGGGCAACCCTACCGCCGCTACAGAGGGCAAGGCACTGCGGCCGACACTATGCCTGTTGGCCTGCGAAGCAACGGGCACTCCCGCAGAGATGGCGATGCCGGCGGCTGTTTCTCTTGAGTTCATCCACGACTTTTCTCTCATTCACGACGAGATCCAGGACCTCGACGATGTACGCCATCACCGGCCGACCCTCTGGGTACTGTGGGGCAAGGCGAAGGCCCTCGTCGCGGGCAACGCCCTTAGAACCATCGCCGATAAGTCGCTTCATAATCTGCTCCAGGGCGGTCTGAGCGTGACCGCGGCTCTGGAGGCCAACGCGCTGCTAACCGCAGGTTATCTGGAGATGATCGAGGGCCAATATATGGACCTCTACTTCGAGGGGCGTACCGACATCACCCTCCCCGACTACATGGGGATGATCGCGCGCAAGACCGGTGCCCTGATCAGGTGTTCGTTGGTCATCGGCGCCACTGTCGGCACCCGCGATCCCGAGATCGTGGAGGCGTTCCGACGGTGCGGCGAGTCACTGGGCTTGATTTTCCAGGTACGCGACGACCTACTAGGGATCTGGGGCGATGAGGCATCTACAGGGAAGCCGGTAGGAGCAGATCTGCGTCGTAAGAAAAACACCTTCCCTGTCGTATACGCCATGTCGGAGTCCAAGGGCAAGGACGGCGATACCCTCCGACGAATCTACGGCCAAGAAACCGTGGACGATAAGGATATCGACACTGCTCTGGAGATCATGGAGGAAGTCGGGGCGAGGAAGTACGCCGAGGGCCTGGCCGCTGAACATTGCGAACGGGCAATCGACGCGCTGTCAGCCGTCGAGCTGGACCCTCGAGCGATGAAGGACATCAAAGAGGTAGCGAATTTCCTTTTGGTCAGGGAGCACTAAGGCTTTCAGTGAGCAAGGTGACACTTCGTTCAGAACGACATGTCATCTTGAACGAAGTGAAGAATCTGGGGAGGCGGGGCGCCAAGGCAACTTGAACTGACGCAACGGTCCGACTCTCCTCAGAATGACAATCTGACTCGGTCATGCGAAGGGGCGAAAGCGAGACGCGTGACCTGAGTCTGCGGAAAGCCTATAGCAAGATTGTTGTGATGGCCGGCAGGGGCCGAGGCACGCTGGACCCGGCTAGCCAACCATATTTTGAGTCGGTAGTGAAATGACGGCACCTGGGGACAGTACTATGACGCGCCAGGTGATCTGAATACATCCACTGAGGGCTATTTCGAACTAAAACTGGCGGACTACGAGTTGGACGTGGTCAGGACGGGGGAGTTCATAGTATCCAAAGGCGTCGTACCGAACACGCAGATTGGGCCGATCGCGCAAAAGTTACTCATCGGCGGCTGCAGGAGTGGTAGGGCGAGTTTGACGAACAGTGTATATTATATGCGGCCATAGGGCAGGCTGGTAATATGACATGTGCAAAAGGGCAGAGTCCTTAGTTTGCGCCAAGCCGAAGGTGCCTGGGCAAGTGCAGTGACACGCTGGAGAGGAATGGGAATGAAAGTGAGCGAGGCTTCAATCAGTACTTGTGTCTTCACGATGCCCGTGGAGTCGACTACTGAGCCAGAGTTTATCGACGTTACGAACACCGTTACCGGCTACGTTCGAGAGTCCGGTATCCAAAATGGATTCTGCCTCGTGTTCTCAAAACACACGACAGCCGCTATCACGATTCAAGAGAATGAACCGCTCCTACTGCAAGACCTGAGCAAGCTTCTTGAGACCTTTTCGCCGAGGAGCGCGAGCTACAGCCATAATGACTTCGCCGTGCGCACCGTGAACATGCACGAAGACGAGTGCCCGAATGGCCACTCACACTGCCGCCACCTGATCCTCGGATCAAGTGAGACCATCCCCGTGATCGACGGCGCCTTGGCCCTTGGACAGTTTCAGCGTTTGTTTGTGGTCGAGCTAGATGAAGAATCACCCAACCCAAGAGAGATCCTAGTACAGTTAATGGGGGTGTAGTCCCGTGAAGGGGCTCACCTCGGGCAGCGAGGGCGGCGTCACCGTCGAACAGGCCTATGCCAGATGCGCCTTGCTGGCGCAAACTCACTACGAGAACTTCACGGTCGGATCGTGGCTGCTTCCCCGAGACAAGCGTCCACACATGTACGCCATATACGCGTACTGTCGTGGCGTCGACGACCTTGGCGATGAGTATGAAGGCAACCGGATGGACGCCCTTGACACCTGGGAAGAGGACTTGGAGCGTTGCTATTACGGCACTCCGAGCCATCCATTCATGGTCGCGCTGCAACAAACAATCCGCGATTTCGACATCCCAATAGAGCCATTCCAGATGCTGGTCAAAGCGAATCGAATGGACCAAACCGTCACCCGGCACCGGACCTACGACGACCTGGAGCGCTACTGCCAACACTCCGCGAATCCGGTGGGGCACCTCGTGCTTTACTTGTTCGGATATCGTGATAAGGAGCGCCAAGTGCTGTCAGACCATACATGTACCGCGCTGCAGCTCACCAATTTGTGGCAAGACGTCGCCCGTGATTACGAGATGGGCCGGATGTACCTTCCGGTGGAAGATATGGAGCGCTTCGGCTATACCGAAGATATGCTTTCCGCTGGGGAGTTCAACCCCCAGTTTCGTGACATGATGGCCTTCGAGGTCGAGCGCGCGAGGGACCTATTTCGCCGCGGCCTGGCGCTCGTAGACACCGTGGACGGGCGGCTAAAACTGGACGTAGTACTGTTCAGCCGCGGCGGTTCCAGGATACTGGACGCAATCCAAAAGCAGGGCTATGACGTCCTGGGCCGCAGACCCGCTATATCGAAGGCCGCCAGGACGTGGCTGATGCTCTCAACGACAGTCCGGCTGAGGTTGGGACTCGACATCTGAGCGACGAGGGCCGGCATGTGCCGCCAACAAACCTACGATTCGACCAATCACCCTTAGCCTCCACATTGCCGGTGACCATGGACGGTGACAATGGCTACGGAACTAGATAGGGCGTACGATCTTTGCCGTCGGATCACCAAGTCTGAGGCAAAGAATTTCTACTACGCATTTCGCACCTTGCCCCACCGAAAGCGGAGGGCCATCTACGCGGCGTATGCATTCTTTCGCAGAGTAGACGACGTAATCGACGGAGACGCCTCCATAGAAGTTAAGCGAAAACAACTCGGACAGACCCGCACTTTCATGGACCCCGATCGCAGCGTTGACGGCCCTGACCTTGTGCTCCTGGCCCTCAAGCATGCCATCAATGAGCACTCCATACCAACAAACTACTTCAGAGATTTCGTTGACGGTATAGAGATGGACCTCGTCCAGACGCGGTACTGCGACTTCGAAGAGTTGAGGAGTTACTGCTACGGGGTAGCATCCGCCGTAGGACTCATCAGTATTACCGTTTTCGGCTATACGGACCCTAAGGCAAAGGAGTATGCCGTCGATCTTGGCCTTGCTATGCAATTGACCAACGTCCTCAGAGACATCAGAGAGGACGCTGGCCGCGACCGCATCTACATCCCCACCGACGAACTCTCGGTCTATGGATACTCTGAGACCGATCTTCTCTCCGGCACAACCAACGACGCCTTCCGCGAGCTAATGAGCTTCCAAGTCGAGCGCGCAAGACAGTACTTCAGAAGTGGACTCAAGTTGATTCCCCTGGTATCAGCCGAGTCCAGGGCGTGCCCGTCTGCGCTTGCCAGTGTATATAGCGCTATCCTCGACCGCATCGAGGCGTCGGAGTACGATGTGTTCTCGCGCCGAATCGGCCTCAGCCCCGTCGAAAAACTCTTAATGGTGTCACGACTATGGGCGACGAGCCTCATACCGACGGCCCTGCTCAGAAAAAGGTAGTAGTCCTTGGGGGCGGTCTCGCAGGGCTCTCGACCGCCTTGCAGCTGATCGACCGGGGTTTTGCCGTCACGGTCATCGAAAAGCGCCCTTTCCTGGGAGGGCGCGCGTTTTCATTCTTCGACTCCAAAGAGCAGGTCGAGATCGACAACGGGCAGCATGTGTTCCTGGGCTGCTGCACCTACTACGTCGACTATCTGCATACAATAGGGGCTACCGACAAGACCTACCTTCAGGACAGGCTGAAGGTGGTCGTCATAAAAGACGGCAAGCGCGGCACAATCGGCTCTACACCGTGGCTAGGCAGATTTCACCTGTTCCCTTCGTTCTTGCGCTACCCTCATCTGGGCGTCTCGGACAAGCTGAGAGCGATATATGGACTCGCGTCCATGGCGCTGACACGCCGCAAGAACGGTCCCTCATTATTGGACCGAGAGACCGCCTACGACTGGCTCAGGCGGCACGGGCAGAGCGACAGAGCCATTTCCGCATTGTGGAATTTGATCCTGCTCCCTTCGCTCAACGACGATGTCCGGGACGCGAGTGCGGACATGGCGATCATGCTTTTCCAAGCTGGCCTGTTAAAGGGGCCCCGGGAGGCAGCTATCGGGCTATCCAGCGTCGGGCTTACCTCATTGAACGGCGACCCAGCTCGCGAAATACTGACCCACCGTGGGGCGGGCATCGGCCTGGGTAAGACCGTCCGCTCTATCGCAGTCGACGATGGACGAGCTACGGGTATTTTGCTTTCGGACGGCAGCACGGTCGAGGCTGACGCCTACGTCAGTGCTCTGCCATTTGGGATGCTGCTCGACTCCCTGCCTGACAATATCAGCGGAGACGCATTCTTCTCTAGGGCTGCAAATCTCGGCTCGTCACCCATCGTGGGCGTACATCTCTGGTACGACAGGCAGATTATGGATGAGGAGTTCATCGCGTTCCTGGACAGTCCCGTTCAGTGGGTGTTCAACAAGAGCCTCATCCAGGGAACGACCGGCAATTTAGACGGACAGTACGTGTGCATATCCCTCTCCGGCGCGTGGCAGTTTGTCGACAGACCGAAGGATGAGCTTGCCGCTGAGTTCATCGTTGAGATGGAGAGGCTGTTTCCGAGGGCGGTCGGCGCTCGGATCGTGCGTTCCCTTGTCGTGAAGGAGCCTCAAGCGACCTTCAGTGCGGCTCCAGGAGCAGCGGAGGGAAGGCTGCCAAACACCACGCCTATCAAGAACCTGTTCCTGGCCGGGGAGTGGACTGATACCGGGTGGCCGTCGACGATGGAGGGCGCGGTACGCAGCGGCGTATCCGCGGCGGAAGCGGTGGAGACGGCACTTGGAAAGGAAGAGTCCGGGTCGTGAGCAAGAAGCGAGCGCTCATCCTGGCGCCATTCACTGCGGCGGGGCTGGCCTCGCTGAATGGACAGGTGGACGTGGTATATGAGTCGTGGATGGAGACACGCCGACTCCAGGATCCGGAGGCACTGGCTCAGAGGCTGCGCGACCAGCACATAGAAATTCTTTTGGTCGAGTCGGACTTCGTGTTCGAGGAAATCTTCGAGGGCGCTCCTGATCTGAATTTTGTGGGCGTCTGCCGCGGCGCGACACATCAGGTTGATATCGAAGCGGCAACCGCACACGGCGTACTTCTTGTGAACACACCAGGCAGAAATGCACAGGCAGTCGCCGAGCATGCCCTCGGGCTAATGCTTGCGTTGGCGCGCCGAATCCCTGATGCCCACGCAATGGTTGTCGAGGGCAGATGGGACGATCCCGTCTCGCCGTACATCAATATGCGCGGGATCGAACTAGACCGCAAGACTCTCGGCATTTTCGGTCTTGGCGTCATCGGGCAACGGCTGGCCGCTCTCGGGTCCGCGATGGGGATGATTCCAGTAGCCTACGACCCGCATGTCGTAAACCCGCCGTACGACGTGGCCCTGTTGAGCCTAGAAGACGTGCTTTCAACGGCTGATTTTTTTGTCATCCACGCGCCGCTCACCGATGAAACCGAGGGCGCGATCGACCAGACGCGGCTGGCAACGATGAAGCCCACGGCATACCTCGTTAATCTGTCGGATGCAGCTATCGTCTCCGAGTCGGCTCTGGTCACGGCGCTGCAATCAGGTCGCCTGGCGGGCGCAGCCATGGACGTGTACGTATCCCACCCGGTGCCGCCCAACAGCGCTTTGCTCTCCCTGGACAACGTCGTGTTGACGCCACACATCGGTGGCGCGACCGCAGAGACCGTCGAGCGCCACTCACAAATGATGTCCGAGGACATCCTCCGCTGGATTGCCGGGGAGCGCCCTGTACACCTCGTCAACACCGCTGTGTGGCACGCCGGTGGCTGAGCGCTACATCGCGGTGATCGATGCTGGGTCGAGCCGCGTGCGTTTCATTCTGCTGGACCAG
>JASLXL010000124.1 GCA_030740335.1 SAR202 cluster bacterium
TCATGAAGCCGGGCCACAACGCTGAAGTAATCCATGGGATTCTTGTCATGGACCATCTCGGCGACCTCGTCAATCGTCACGCGCAATGGCGCCAGCGCCTCGACCAGCACCCGTTTGTCCTCCTCGTCAGGGACGTTGGCGTGGCAGATTTCCATGAATCGCGTGGTCAGTCGGCTATCCACAGTCAGTCCCTCGCAGGATCGAATTTCGCCGGTACCTTGCCGCCGATGTTTCACGCGACATGCGGTTTTCACATGGGGTATTCATGATTGGCTTCTTTGCCGGGATTTTCCATTTGAGTTGGACTGAGTTGAGCCTAGAACCTCTCCAGGCGTATTTCGGTCCCTATCTTAACGTCGTGCCACCCCCCGCGTCTAGCGCTTGGTGAATTTCTCGCCGCTGCAGAGGTCGGGTCTCGGCTACGCCGATAGAAGAAATCTTCTGGGCTACGCACCCGGCCCAATTTCAGTTGGATGACATAAGCCCGCCAGTTGCTTGGCAAACTTTCTTCCTGCGTCTGGACGTGCAACCCTTGAACCAGCAGTTCTCGCATTGTACACTATATTTCTGGTACTATAATCAAAATTACTATCAGTTCAAAATTACTATCAGTTGATCAACAAACCAGAGGATCAACATGGTCCAGTAGGTGGCCGTGGCCACCTACTGGACCATGTTGATCCTGCTTTTCTTGACTCATCCAATCCCTATTGCTAAAATCACTTCTGTGGTAGTTTAAAAATCAAAATTACTATCAGTCGAACGACTGCGTACGATCTGCAACCCTGACGAGGAGGATTACCCATGTCGAAGCATCAAGACGGTGGCGAGATGGCACGGCGGGACTTCCTGAAGTGGACGGCTGGAGCAACGGTTGGGGCGGCCGGGGGACTGGCGGCGACGGTCCTTGGGGCCGGTGAAGAAGAAAGGGGCTCGGGTATCATGGACTACAAACGACTGGGTACGATCTGCAACAGTGATGGCAACAACATCAGCCACTCCAGCGCCGACGGACGCATGACCCCGGACGAGTACAAGTACGCCGTCCTTCGCTTGCTGGATCTCAAGCCTGGTGTGCTCGCCCAGAACGTGGGGTGTCCCGACCCAGTCATCTACCGCAGCGACGTGGCGACAAGCGGCAATGCGACCCTTCCCACCCCGCAGGGCGCCGGCCATGACCGCGAGGCGGAGGTGATGACGATGCTGTTCGAGCACGGCACGGATCCGCTGACCATCACGATCGAGGCGTGTCGTGAACGGGCCATCCCGATAGTCGCAAGCTACCGGATGAACGCCGAGGACGCCGGCCCACACCAGCTCGACCTGTACGAGTTCGGGCGCGCTCACAAGGACTGGGCTATCGAGGGGCGTTGTTGCCTGGACCCGGCCATCCCAGAGGTCTACGCTCACCGCATGGACATCTTCCGCGAGGTCGCGGAGAGGTACGACATCGACGGGATCGAGTTCGACTTCGGGCGCTGGTACTACATGATCTCGGATCCGCACCGGAATCATCCCATTCTGACGCAGATGGTGCGGGAGACGCGTGCGATACTGGATGAGGTCGCCCAGTCCAAAGGGCGCGATAGGATGATGCTGGGCACCCGCGTCGGGCCGATGCTTGCAGGCCAGTTTCGCCAGGAGGACTTCCCCGGAGCGTGGTACGAGCCGCCCACAAACAACTCGTGCGAGGACCTGGGTCTGGATGTGAAGACGTGGATCGACGAAGGACTCGTCGACTACGTGTGCCCCAGTCTCTTCTGGCCACGCCTGCCCGGCCTGCCGAGGACCAGGGAGTTCGCCGATCTGGCCGAAGGCACGAATATCGGCATCTACCCTTCGATCTTCGCCCTGCCGGCCTGGGCAGAGGATGAGGACAACCCCTTCGACGATACGCCTGAAACGAGGAAGCGCCACCGCGACGAGTTGTGCGAGGTGGTTCTGCAGATGTACGCCGACGGCGCCGACGGCATCAGCACCTTCAACATGTTCCCTCACCAGTGGCCGATACCGGGGCAGGATCAGGCGGGATGGGGCGGGAAGCGGGAGTGGTCGGACCTGTACGGCCGGAGCGCTATTGGATATGGGTGGGTCATGCAGGCTCTGTTCCCGCGATTGGGCGATCCGGAAGCCATCCGCGCATACGTAGGCCAAGACGATCCCGATGCTGGCCTCTGATATCCGTCCGGATGTCTGGCTCTGAGACCAACTGGGGGATGACGAAATGAGGATCACCACTCGACAACACGTCAACATGCTGTCTGAGGAAATCGCCGAGCAGTTGAGGCGCTTTCACTGGCATTGGAGCTTCGTGGTTGCGCGGTGCCTCATGAAGAACGACGATCACGGCCCGGGAGGTATTAGCCCGCCCATCGTCCCGTATGCGCCCCTCCAACGGACACGTGTGTTCACCGGCACGCGTGATACCGGCTCGTACAACCACCACTCCCAGATCGCGCGGTTCCAGGGGCGCCTACTGCCTCGACGCGGCCATCCCCGAGGTCTACGCGCACCGCATAGCGATCTTCAGAGAGGTCGCCGAGAGCTACGACCTCGACGGAATCGAGTTCGGCTTCCGGCGTTGGCATCACATGATCTCCGACCCACGCACGGACCATCGCATCCTGACGAGGAGTACTGCCCATGTCAGAGCACCAAGGCGGCGGAGTGGCACGGCGGGACTTCCTGAAGTGGACGGCTGGAGCAGCCACCGGGGTGGCCGCAGGGCTGATGGCGAGCGCGGGCTTGGGCGCGGCGCCCGATCCGGCGGCGATCCTCAACCGCAATGAGGAAGAAGGGGGCTCGCATACCGATATGGACGACAAACGACTGGGGGATGAGACAATGGAGATCACCACTCGGCAACACGTCCGGATGCTGTCTGAGGAGGTCGCCGAGCAGTTGAAGTACTACCACTTGCACTGGCGCTTCGTGGATGCTCGGTGCCTCATGAAGAACGATGACCACGGTCCGCGGGGCATTCACCCGCCTATCATCCCACATGCTCCGCTCGAACGGGCACGGGTGTTCACCGGTACGCGTGACACGGGCTCGTTCAACCACCACTCCCAGATCGCGCGGTTCCGGGGGCGCTACTACCTGGGCTGATCGAACGGCATTGTGGATGAGGAGGCCGCAGGACAGCGGATCCTCATTGCCGCGTCCGACGACGCACTCGACTGGGGCGAGCCGATCTGCGTGGCAGGGGACACCGGCAGCCCCCTGGCCCACAACTGCCAGGCCCTCCACGCGACCGAGGAGGCGATGTACCTGGTGGGGATGTCTGAGGAGTGCCACCGGGACGCATCCTCGGTGGGTATGCGCCGCATCGACCCCGAAAGCGTGCGCATGGACATCTACCGGTCCGTAGACGGAGTCACCTGGGAGAGATCTCAGCAGTTCGGAAGTGGGCTCAAGTGGATATTCGAAGCACCCAGGCCGACCGCGGAGAACAGACTGATGTGCGTCTGCACCACCCTGAACAGCGGGCGTGCCGTGCTGCTCTGGCAAGGCATGGACATCTGCCAAGAGCCTGAGGTAGTGCCCATACCAGAGCCCGAGGGAGTGCACTTGCCGGCTGGGGAAGCAAGCTGGTGCCAGACAGACGAGGGGAAGATCATCGTTTTCTGGCGGGACGAAGGTGGCTCCTGCCGCCTGTACGTCAACACAAGCGACGACGGAGGTCGCACGTTCTCAGCGCCGATGATATCCGACATCCCCGACTCCATGAGCCGCGTCCATGCGGGTCGGCTTGCCGACGGCAGATACTACCTGTGCAACAACGCGTTCCCCACGCTCCTCGACCGCAGACATCTCATGCTTCTCCTCAGCGATGATGGCCTCACATTCGACAGCGTGCGTGTTCTGGTGGACGACCCCACCTCGCAGCGACTCAAAGGCCTGCTGAAGGTTGACGGCTATCAGTACCCGTGTTGCCTGCCGGAGGGCGACAGGCTGCTGGTCGCGTACTCGATCAACAAGGAAGATATCGAGTGCAGTGTCGTGGACGTGGGACGGATCTGATGGGACGCATGATCGCGGGGCGACCGCCGTGCTGAATGAGCACGCCTGCCGCCCGCTGCAGGCGATACTGCGCGAGCCTCAAGGCACGTACGTCTCAGGGGCTGAGGAGCAGCTCCACGCCTGTAAGGTCCACTGGTTCACCCTCCACCAGGCGCACGTGACACTCGTTTATCCCTTGCCTCAGAGCAGCAGGCGCGACCTCGGCGGTCATCCATGCCAACCCAATGGACGCATCCAACTCTGGCGCTGGCTGCAGCTCAACGGAGTGGCCGTTGAGCCGAACGCTGAGCTTGCGGGCACCGGCCGTCTGTAGACGCAGTACGGCAGAGACCGCGCCGGCCGGGTCGCCGCCAATCGGGAGGCCCACCTCAACGACCTCACCGGCAGCCAAAGCCCTTGGCAGACAGTGCCCGTAGTCTATGACGTGGTTCGTGTATCCGGAGTCGTCGAGCCATTCCGCGCTGTCCAGGCAGTAGAGCTTGGGGAGATCGGCGAGAGTCGCTGGGTCACCGCACTCGGCGAAGACCTGGTGCGCCAGCCGCGTGCGCTCATCGTCGCCCGGATCGGGGAACAGGTTGAAAAGACAGATGCCATCGGCGCCCGCGGCGAAAGCTGTCTGCGCCGTCGCGCGCCATGCCTCGATGCCATAGAGCTGCCCGAAGACGCCGTTGTCTTCCACATGGGGTGGGCGGATCATTCCTGAGGCACTGACGCATGGATAGACGGGCACGTCGTAGCGTCGGCACAGCCCCACCAGCTCCCCGCTGGGCATGGAGAAGGGGATGTAGCCTCCCCCGGCGACGACCATGTCGACGAGCCCGTGGCGGAGCCAGGTTTCGATGTCGGTCCCGAGGTAGAGGCATGCGCCCAGCAGCATTGGCACCCGGACCGACAGGACGATGGGCCTACCGCGTTCCTCGCCTCTGGCGTCGAGCATCGCCCGGATATCCCTCACCAGGCCCGTGAGTAGCTCGGCCTTCTCCGAGGGCACGGGCTGCCCGCGAAGCGTCTCGTGGAAGTGGATCGGGTGGCGCATCCAGTCGAGATCGATGCCGTCGACGTCGTACCCCCGCGCAACCTCATCAATCAGCTCTCTCGTCCGTTCACGCACATCGTCGCGGGCGAAGTCGACGCCGGACCACCATCTCGCCTGTGAGCCTGGGGGATTCGCGTCCCAGTCCTCCCGCTTGCCCAGCAGCGCCCCGGGGTTGTCCGTCTTCCACTGGGGCCAGAGGGCCGGAATGAAGGCAGCGTGGATGTCGTTCATGCGAAGCGTCCAGAAGGCCTCGATGTCGTTGGCATGAGCGAACTGTACCGCCACCTCCAGGGGGTCGGTCCCGGCATCTAGGAGGGCCTGCATGTTGTTGTCGGCATAGGGGCCTTCGCGCGACAGGAAGACCTCGCCGACCGCGGTATTGTAGGTGTGGTAGTTGAAGGAGTGTGTGGTGCAGTAGAAGATCGTGTCAACCTGCGTGCCAGCCGCATGCTGCAGCCTCACGCTTAGGAGACCCTCTGGGCTCGAGGCTGCGGGGTGCCAGACGTCGTTGCCATCATCGTTGAAGATGATCCGGCGACGCCTCGTCAGCGCCTGGGCCCGACTCGCCGCGCCGAGCCCCCCTGCCGCATACCCCCAACCGGCGGCCGTCATCAGTAGGAAGTCCCTCCGGCTAGTCATCATGGATGCACCTCCGGCGCTCTGACGCGAGGTCCCATATGGAACCGAGTACCCCAATCGCTATCCCCTGAGGGAAAGGTGCCGGATCGCCGCGACGGGCAGTTGATAATCGGAATCGGGTTGGAAATCATTTCGAAGCCGCCAATCTTCTGCTCAGGAGTGATCACGTCGACTTGGCCATCGGAGGGCAAGTCGTGCAACTGCTGTTGCTCGATGTAGGGCAATTCGGTGTAAAGCCACCCGCCGGGCTGACCGACACCATGCCCCCGATCGGGGTCGCCCACCCAGTTCGGCCCCCAGCCACCCGACGGCAAGAAGCCATTGGACGACTCATGATTCATCCAGCCTAGCGCAAGCTGGCGCAAATTGTTCTTGCACGCATTGCGCCTTGCAGCTTCGCGCGCCGCTTGAATCGCCGGCAGGAGCAATGCAACAAGAATCCCGATGATGGCGATTACCACCAGAAGTTCCACTAAAGTAGAACCAGATAGCTTTCGATCAGCCACGATCTCCTCGATGTAAGGGCTTCAATTGAACTCGGCAATAGCCGCCGTCGCTCCTACCAGGTAAAGTTAATTTATTAACTTCACCAGCGGCTGTCACGTGCATTTTACGTAGACTATATCATTTATGCAAGTCTTTTTGAAGATAACCTCTTTTTGAAGATAACCTCTTTTTGGTTCTTCAGGTATTTTAGTGGCTAATTCCTGCTGGGAATATTGGGTATTCTAAAAAACATCCAAATCGGGATCGGGATCGAGATCGCTATCGGGATCGGAACAATATGACACTGAGACACGAACAACTAGATGTTTACCGCCTCTCTATAGGCTACGTTGCATGGGTCTATGAAAAGGTCGACAGCCTGAAAGGAGTCCATCGGTCTGCTCGCGACCAATGGCTTCGCGCCAGCCAATCGATACCGCTGAACATTGCTGAAGGCAACGGCAAGACAACGGAGGCTGATCGAAGGGGGGTATTTTGAAATTGCTCGTGGGTCGGCATTGGAATGTGCCGCGATTCAGGATGTTCTGGTGGTCGGAAAAGGATTGAGTGGTGAGGAAAGCCAAGAACGGAAGATGGAACTGGACCGTATTGTAGCAATGCTCAGTCGCTTGGGCGGTAGAGGCTACTCGGTCAAGGAGGATCCTGCTACATACGGAACTGCGGAATTCGATCCCGA
>JASLXL010000125.1 GCA_030740335.1 SAR202 cluster bacterium
GTACCTGGCGGTATGTACCTCGCACCGGTGTTGGTACGGAAAAAGAGTTCGGACTCTATGGTCAGACCTTGCTGCAGGTTCAGATAATCGTAAGTCCCTCTTGTCTGGCGACCGGTCTTGAACCGGACGGCGACAGACGTAATTTCGTTCTCGCCGCTGGCTTGGACCTTGAACCGTATACCGCCCGGGAATTCGCTGGTGACGCTGGTCGAGATTACCCTGATTGACTCGCCTTCTGCGTTCGCCAAGGTACCTGCAAACAGAAGGATTAACGGCGCCGTCAGGGTTATTGCCAGGAGCCTCGTGATGGTTTTTTCTAAATCCAAATTGCTCTCTTTTCCATTGTCAATGGTAGCCGCCTCCAGCGCTGATTCCCAAAAATCCCACCTCTGGCGTGCAGTTGGACCCTGTCTATCGGTCGATAGCAGGCCGAGTAACCGGCAGTCACCTTATCAGCGTCGTCTGTTCGGATATGCGATCCTCAACGCCTTCCTCGGGCGTCTCCTCCCCGACCGCCTCCAATATCCGACGCAGAAATAGGTCCTCGGAGACTGCACCGGTGAACTGCACCGAATCGTTAATCACGGTCCTGGGTACGCCCATGACCCTGTAAAGCTGTGCCAGTTGGGGGAATTCCTGTATCTCTACTACGTCCGCGACGACCCTGGGGGATTCCAGCGCCATAGCGTGTGCCAACCGGGCCACCGAAGGACAGAACTTACAAGAAGGAGTCACAAACACCTGGATGTGGACGTCCTCCTTAAGTCTTTTGAGTCTTCGGCGGGTCTCAAGCTGTAAGGAGCTTTGTTTGGTCGTGGCGGCTATCATGCTGTCTAACAAGAGCGGGAACTCAAAACCTGTCGGCATTCCATAAATCCTGGCGTTGTCGCCACCTTCGGAATGTATGATGATCGCCGGTATCTTTTCGATGCCGTGGGCCGAGGCGTCCTCCCGGTTGCTATAGAAGTCGACTGTCTCCAGGTGGATCTTTGGCGAAAGAGCACTGACCTCTTCCAGGAGTTGCTCAGTGGGCCCGCAAGTCCTGCACTCACGACCGGGGATGTATAGTCCGCCTAAATCGCGTTTTGTGTAAAGGGTGACGTCCAGGTCTCGTTTTAGCTCGAGATCGAACCTCTTGCGAAGGATATCCTGGTCATGCTGTGCGATAATCGGCATAATCCCCCCTGCACGGAGCTCCGGTGATATTTTTGAAAGGCAAATAGAGCGGTCTACCGCGTGGGTTGGCCGTGTTGTGGCAGGTGATTTCAGGGCCCGCTACCCCTATCCCTACTCTTTTAACGACCGCCCCGAGTGGATCAGCCGCTGGGCCGATGTGAGCAGCGTCAATCCCGCTATGAGCCCCAATGCCGCCAGGAGCGGTGTTAGCCACCAGTGGCCCAGTATCAGTCCGATTCCCAAGGTGACAACGCGTTCTGGCCGGGTCATCACTCCGACGTTGCACTCGATTCCCAGGCCCTCCGCCCTTGCCCTGAGATAGCTGACCATTAAAGAGCCCACCAGGGCCAAATAGACCAGCACCAGGCCTACATCAGATGGACGTTCGATAAAGTATATTAACAGACCCAACAGGAAGGCAGCTTCCGACACACGGTCGGCCACCGAGTCCAGGAGAGCCCCGAACCTGGTGACCCTATCGATTAATCTGGCCAGTGCGCCATCGAATAGGTCGAACAGACCGGATGCCAGTAACACGATACCGCCGGCCCACAGGAATCCCGCGCTCAGAAGGTAGGCCCCTCCACCGGCCAGGACCAGCCCCAGGCCGGTAACAATATTCGGAGAGAGTCCCAGTTTTGCCAGAATTCTGGCAACCGGTACCTCCAGATAAGAGTTGAGTATCCTTCTGACGGAGGCTCTATTCATATACCCTCTGTTGAGCCGAAGACGTCTGTGTCCACGAGAGAGGTGTGAAAACCTGAATATTCACTGGTGCGGAGAGGTCTTTTTCATTTCGAGGAATACCCTGTAGTAATCCATCACTCTCTTGGCCACCCTGTCCCAGCGGAACTCTTCCGCTCTCCGGCGTCCGTTGGCCGCCAGACGGGTGCCCACAGGGGGATTTTTTAGCAACATGGCGATGGCGTCGGCTAAAGCGCCGTCTTGTTTGGGGGCGACGAGGATACCCTCTTTGCCGTCGTTGACAACGCTGGAGTAGCCTTCGATGTTGCTGGCCACAACCGGCTTGCCTGCGGCCATGGCCTCCAACAACACGATACCAAAGCTCTCACTTCCTGTGGCCGGAGAGCAGAAAATATCCGCCGACTGGTAGTATCGGGCTTTGTCGGCCTCGGACACTCGACCGATGAACTCAATATCTTGAAGGTTCCGCTCGCTCATTATCCGGAAGGAGTCGTCGTCTGGCTTTCCGGGCCCGACTACGAGCAAGCGTAGATTTGGCCAGTCCCACTTGAGCATACTGTAGGCGCCCAGGAGGTGCTTCAGCCCTTTTCTCTTCTCCAGGCGGCCCACGAACAGCAGATTGATCATCCCGTCGCGCAGATGGGGAAAGGGGGTCGCTTGCGCGAAATCGTCAACCTGGATGCCGTTGGGAATGATCTCGTACTTCCCCGGCAAGTGGCGGCTGATGAACTGGTAGGCTGGCTGGGAAACCGCGATCCGGCCGTTTAGCCGGCGGAAGTAGGGCATAGCCAGCCTTTTACCGCCGATCCGGTAAAGACGAGTACCTTTGTTTGTGTGAAATGTGCCGATCTTTATTGCGTCCAGGGAGTCGGCGACGCCGATCGTGTTGAGGGTTACGAACCCCGCCATGGGCTCGTGTAAATGGATAACGTCGAAGGCCTCTTTTTGCATCAAGGACCTGATTCGAGATCTGAGCCACACGGAGAAGGATATGCGTGCGATCGAGCCTCCGCTGGGGACGGGCACCGGCCTGCCCATGGGGATGAAATCATCGTCCTCGATCCGCTGTGGTGCCGAGCACGGAGCGATGATTCGGACCATATGCCCCCAACTCCTGAACTGGTGCGCCAGGCTGTTTATATGATCGGTGACTCCACCCAAAAACGCATGGTCGTATGGGGAGATCAGTGCGATCTTGATAGGGCGGTCCATAGGGTGGCCTCAGGCAGAATCTAGGCTGGTCCGAACCGGGGCTGGTTCATACCCTCTCTCCGCGGGGCATACACAACTCAGGGGTCTCGTCTAGGCACGAGTCTGCGGGACAGATGCGGATCGTCCAATGCCCTTGAACCATGCAGAAAGGTGTTGCAATCGAGTCCGGAGGTCCTGTTAAGCGTCCCGGCCGGAGATGAAATCTTCCACCAACTGTCTGGCCTCATCGTCGGTGTGCTGCACGGGGGGAGACTTCATGAAATATGACGACGGGCTCAGCACAGGACCGGCTATCCCCCGGTCTTTGGCTATCTTGAGGCACCTGATCGCGTCGATAACGACTCCCGCCGAGTTCGGGCTATCCCAGACCTCTAGCTTCAGTTCCACATTGAGCGGAACGTCGCCGAAGGCGGTGCCTTCCATCTTTATGTAACAAAACTTGCGATCTGTTAGCCAGGGCACGTAGTCGCTGGGCCCGATATGGAGGTCGTCCGCGTCCATGACATGGTCAAGCTGCGACGTGACGGATCCGGTCTTGGATATCTTCTTGGACGTCAACCGCTCCCGCTCCAGCATGTTCAGGAAGTCGGTGTTGCCGCCGAAGTTTAGCTGGTAACTGCGGTCCAGCTTGACGGCCCGGTCCATAAACAGGCGAGCCAGGACCCTGTGAGTGATAGTCGCTCCGACCTGTGACTTTATGTCATCGCCGATAATGGGTACACCCGCCTCCTGGAACCGTCGTTGCCAGTAGTTATTCTTGCCGCTGGCGATAAAAACAGGTATGCAGTTGATGAAGCCACAACGCGCAGTCAGCGCCTGCTCGACGTACCATTTGGTGGCCTCCTCTGAGCCGACGGGCAGGAAGTTGATCAATAAATCGACTTCCCTTTCCTGGAGGATTCCGGCAATGTCATCGGTAGGGCCAGGGGCCTTGGTGATCACATCGGCCATGTACTTGCCTATCCCGTCGTGGGTCATCCCACGCTGGACGGTAACGCCTTTGTGGGGAACATCCTGAAATTTTATGGTGTTGTTGGGCTTGGCGAAGATAGCCTCGGACAGGTCAAGTCCTACCTTGTTGGCATCGACGTCGAACGCTGCAACGACGTTGATGTCGCCAACGCCGTACTCGCCTAAAACCGGGTGCATGAGCCCCGGAATAGTCTGCTCATTCGTTGCATCCTGGTATTTGTGGATACCTTGTACCAGAGCCGAAGCGCAATTTCCGACACCGATGATCGCTACATTTATACTTCCCAAGCCGTTCCTACTCCTTTAGTGTTTGCCATTGGACTGGACATGTCGATATTTCGGTTTCCGTATCCGGAAGGCGCAGGCAATATAGGCCCGGAACAGGTACATCGACCGGCAAGATTGTAGCACCTACCGATTGCTATAGACAAGTCGGCGCGTGTATAGGGCGGCCCACAGCATTTTGCATGCCGAACAGCCAAACAGCCGGACAAACGGTACGCGGCGCTGTCAGTACGCAGGACAGCATGGGTGTCGATATCGAGTGTCAGATTACGCCCGACTCGCTGAGATCCTGTAACTCCTTTTGGCCGATGCCAAGGAGTTCGGATAGGACCTCCCCGGAATGTTGGCCCAGCAACGGAGGAGGCGTGACCGTAACCGTATTGGACGACAATTTGACCGGACATCCAATTGCGGAATAGGTCCCGCGTTGGGGGTCATCGACCTCCACAACCATCTCCCTGGCACGGAGGTGTGGGTCTTCCAGGACCTCACGGGTGTCGAGTACCGCGCCACAGGGGATGCCAACCTCGTTCAACGCCTCCATGACCTCATACTTGGTATGTCTGGAGGTCCACTCCGTCAGAAATGTTTCGATCTCGTCGGAGTTCTGAGCACGGGCTTCCCGGGTTGAGTAACGCGTGTCCCCAATCAGTTCGGCACGTCCGATGATAGCCAGCAGGCTATCCCACGCCTCGCCGCCTATGTAAAGGGAAACATAGTCATTAGGGCCACCGGGTCGGCATTGGTAAACGAGGGCCGGCGGCCCAAACATTCTGTTGCCCAGTCGAGCAAGCGGTTCACCGGAACCGAGGGTCTGGACCATCCGGACGCGGTTCAGGTTGACCACGGCGTCTTGCATCGAGACCTCGACGTAGTCGCCGGCCCCGGTCCTCTGGCGTCGGTAAAGCGCCGCCAGAATCCCGATGGCGCAGTGTAGGCCGCTCCCAGAGTCGCCGACTCCGGTCGAGAGCATCTGGGGCGGACCTCCGGCCTGTCCGTTGGTGCTCATCGCGCCGCTCATGGCCTGTGCGATGTTCTCGAAGCTCTTGTACTCGGAATAAGGTCCATAGGTGCCGAAACCCTTGATGGACGCGTAGATTATCTGGGGATCAATGGCTTTGACTCTTTGGTAACCAAGAGAGAATCTCTCCATCCCTCCCGGTCCGAAGTTTTCAATGACAACGTCGCATACGCCGACCAGTCGCTCGAAGACGGCCTTCCCGTTTTCCGACTTCAGATCCAGGCATACGCTTCTTTTGTTGGCGTTGAAAATCAGGTAGTAGAAACTGTCCATCTCCGGCGTGTGGGCCATCTCGGTGCGGGTCCGGTCACCCACAACCGGCTCCTCGAGCTTTATCACGTCGGCTCCCAGCCAGGCAAGGAGCTGGGTGCAGGAGGGCCCGGCTTGAACCTGAGTCAGGTCGAGGATTCGCACATCTTCCAACGGACCACTCATCGCTTCCTCCGTATCGCTCCGACATGTCGAGGTCAAACCTCGCCTGTCTGATAAACGACGACCCTCACTGCTTATTGTGCTGTAAATCCCGAACAGGTAGGTAGTCCTTTGATGGAACTAAGTAAGTGCGGCCACAAAGAGTTTGACGTCTGTCATCCTTGAGCGGAGCGCAGGGTCTGGGGTGGGGGTCGGCTTCCGTCCCGGATACCGATCGCCACCCACCCCTTCCGAAAATTCGGAGTCCGCGCCAATACCAATTAAGGTGGCGGACAGATACTTTGTCGCTCCGCTACTCAGCATGACAGCTTGTTAAATCAATATTGATTGGATACTTATGTCGCAGGCCCTCTCTCCATCGAATAAGGCTGCCATCGTTTGAGGTCGGTCTTCTCCAGCACCGATGGATTGACGCAGCTCATGGGCCAACGCCCGGTAAGGACAAGAGTGATCTCTCGGCCGACACGCCGGCGCGTCTCCGGGCCCATCCTCGCCGATGCCGAGGCGACGTGCGGGGTAAGGATCACGTTGTCCATGTGTAGAAGTGGGTTCTCCGTATCGGGTGGCTCCTGTTCCAGGACGTCCAGGCCCGCTCCCGCGATCCACCCTTCTTCCAGCGCTTTGATCAACGCCCGCTCGTCAACCGTCGGCCCTCGCCCGTTGTTGATAAAAAGTGCTTCTGGCTTCATTTGGCGGAAGTGCTCTTCGGTCAACAGGTGGTGTGCATCTGGGGTTGACGGCGCATGCATCGATATGATGTCCGACCGCTGTAGCAGTTCGGTCAGTCCTACAGGTTCGACCCCATAGGAACTCATGGTCAGTTCCTCGATGTACGGGTCGTAGGCGAGAAGACGGAGGCCAAACGCTTTGGCCCGTACCGCGGTGGCCCTGGCCACATGACCGAAGGATACGAACCCGAGGGTCTGGCCCATCAGTCTGGGATAATTGGAGAGTAAGGGGCGTCCTTCCGTCCACCGGCCATTCCGTACTAACGAGTCCAAGGTCAACAATCGCCGGAATGTCGCGAGCATCAGCATCATCGTGTGGTCGGCAACCTCTTCTATGAAGGTGTCGGGCACGTTGGTGACCGGGATGTGGCGTTCCGTGGCTGCGGCCACATCCACCGTGTCGGTACCTACGCTGGGTACCGCGATGACTTTGCAGGCCCGCAGATTATCGATTATGTTCTTCGTGGTCCGGCGGCCTCTGGCGATGATGGCGTCGGCTTCCTTCGCGTACTCTATGTATTCCTCTTCTGAGGCCAGTGGTACGACCACGATCTCGGCTCCAATTGACGACAGAGATTCCATCTCCAGGCTATAAGAGTCGCCTGACATGTCGAAGGTCACACCGCTGGGCTGCTGCGTAACCACTTTGAACTTAGCCAACTCCGTGCTCCTTTCCGATGGGACGCCCCCATCGCGCCGGTATTATAGATACAAAATTACGACATCCGGCATAGCATACGTGACCGGCATATCTCTGTCCAGCAT
>JASLXL010000126.1 GCA_030740335.1 SAR202 cluster bacterium
TGAACAGGTCATATTCCCTGAGATCGAATACAATTCGGTAGATCGAATCAGGGGACTACAGGTGGTGGTGGTTACCTCCGCCAATACAGACCGCGAAGGTCTCAGACTTCTGGAGTTGCTGGGAGTGCCCTTTGCACGGCCCGAGGAAAAATTTGCAGTGGCGTAAAAAGTCACCATGCCCTGGAAAAGAGCGAGGTCTATTTGGCCAAGAAATCCAAAATAGCGAGTTGGAAGAAGCCGAAGCGCTTCGCCGTACGAGAGTACAACCGCTGCAATCGCTGCGGTAGGCCCCGTGCGTACATAAGGCACGTTGGGCTTTGCCGGATATGCTTCAGGGAGATGGCCCTGGTGGGCATGCTGCCTGGCATTCGCAAGGCTAGTTGGTAACGTGCGGCGGGCTGAGGAGATAGTATGGCGGTAACAGATCCAATAGCAGACATGCTGACGCGCGTTCGGAACGCAATATCAGCTCACCATGACACGGTGGGGATGCCGACATCCAAAACTAAAGTGGCCTTGGCGAAGATCCTCAAAGAAGAGGGCTTCATTGAGGACTACACGGTTGACAAAGGCTCCGGACCTCATGGGGAGTTGAAGGTGGCCCTCCACTACCGTGGCGAGGGGGACTCGGCCATCTCCGGCATTAAGCGCGTGAGCAAACCGGGACTTCGAGTTTATGTCGGAAAAGGCGAAATTCCACGCTTCTATGGAGGACTCGGAGTGGCCATTCTCTCCACCTCCAAGGGCGTTATGACCGGAAAACAGGCGCGGACTGAAGGCGTTGGCGGAGAGGTGCTGTGCCATGTCTGGTGAGGAGTCGCCGCTATGTCAAGAGTAGGGTCCCAGCCTATACCGGTGCCCAATGGCGTCGATGTCGTGATCAACGGCAACGAGGTCACTGTAAAAGGTCCGAAGGGTAAGCTGCAGCAGCGGTTCGACCCGGATATGATCTTGAGCGAAGAAAATGGCGTGGTCCAGGTCGGACGTCCGAGTGACCAGCGCCAACATCGAGCGCTCCATGGCCTGACCAGAACCCTTGTTGCAAATATGATTCAAGGTGTCAACGAGGGGTATGTGAAGACACTGGAGTTGGTGGGAATCGGATACCGTGCCCACCAGTCTGGCAAAAACGTTTCCTTGAACGTCATGCTCAGTCACACTGTGGAGATGGAGGCGCCTCCAGGTATTGAGCTAACCGTTGAAGGAGCCAATATTGTTCGCGTAAGTGGGGCGGATAAGCAGGCGGTTGGACAAGTGGCCGCCATGATGAGGGCCGTGCGTCCGCCAAATGCCTACACCGGCAAAGGCATCCGCTACCAAGGCCAGCAGATTAAGGTGAAGCCGGGAAAGAGTGCCAGGAGGGCGCTAGAGTAATGGTGAGGGGAACCAAAACAAACAAGTTTCGGCGGAACGCCCGCCACATCAGGGTCCGACGCCGCATCAAAGGGATATCGGCACGGCCACGACTAGCTATATTCAGGAGTCTGAGCCACGTATACGCTCAGGTGATCGACGATACTCAGGGGATAACGCTGGTCGCTGCGTCTAGTCTTGAGAGCGACGTTCGCACTCAAGTGGATGGCAAGCCAAAAGTGGAAGTATCCAAGCTCGTGGGTGCCCTTGTAGCACGCCGGGCTGTTGAAAAGGGCGTGTCTACCGTTGTATTTGACAGGGGTGGACACAAGTATCACGGACGAATCAAAGCCCTCGCCGATGCAGCGCGACAGGGAGGTCTAATTTTCTGATGGTTGGACGCCGACAATCAGGACGCCAGGGCAGAGACACCGATGATGGTGGTATCACAGAGAGAGTTGTTAAGATCTCCAGGGTCTCGAAGGTCCACAAAGGCGGTCGTCATCTCAGTTTTAGCGCCCTCGTGGTCGTTGGTGATGGAGAGGGACGCGTTGGCCTAGGCTTGGGCAAGGCCTTAGCAGTGCCGGACGCTGTTCGAAAAGGTGGGGTCAACGCCCGCAAAAAGATGATTAAAGTGCCGTTGATTGGCAGTACTATCCCCCACGAAATCGTCGTTAGGTACGGAGCTGCTGAAGTGATGCTCCGACCAGCCCCTCCGGGAACGGGTGTTATAGCAGGCGGTTCTGTTAGGGCGGTGGTTGAGTTGGCAGGGGTGAAGGACATCACCACAAAGGCTCGCCGCAGCACCAATCCAATCAATAGCGTCAAGGCTACTTTCAAGGGTCTGTCGATGCTCAGAGATGTAGACACCGAGCTGGCAAAACGTAGGCAGCTGGTAGAGTCTCCTCCCCCTCCGCGCCGTCAGTCGCGGCAGCCCCAGCGATGGCGATAGAGGAGAGCCGCAGCTATGGGCAAGATCACCGTCACACTCAAAAAAAGCGTAATTGGCTATCCTCAGGACCAGCGGGGGACCGTCGCAGGACTAGGGCTTCGCAAGCTCCACCAAACAGTGGAGCACGAAGACACCGCGACCATCCGCGGCATGGTAAACAAAATTAGCCATTTGGTAGAGGTCGCAGAGATCCCTGCCAAGAAGTAGTCGATCGTCGTCAAGTGCAAATTGAGAACATTGATGACCAACCGATTTGCCCGCAGATTATTGGGCAGTGGAGACGATTCCGAGAACAACTATGAAACAGCACGAATTATCATCGCCGAGAGGCACCAGAAAGACCCGCAAGAGGGTCGGTCGCGGAGACGGTAGCGGTAACGGTAGCTTCTCAGGTAGAGGGATGAAAGGCCAGAACTCCCGGAGCGGCGGTGGCGTGCGCCCCGGATTTGAGGGCGGCCAGCTAGCGTTGATCAAGGGACTTCCCACGATGAGGGGGTTCACCAATAGATTCCGCAAGGAGTTTAGCGTCGTCAACCTTGACAGCCTGTCGAGATTCGACGCGCACAGCGAGGTCACAATCCAGGCCATGCTCGGTAAAGGTTTGATTAGGGACGCAAAGGTCCCCGTAAAGATTCTTGGTCGAGGTGAGGTGGCGGGCCCCCTGACTGTCGAGGCGCACCGATTCTCGGATTCGGCTCGACAGAAAATTGAGGCGGCAGGCGGAGCTGTGAAGGAGATCGCCGAGTGAGACAGGCACGGGCCCCGAGGCAATCAGAGGTATCCAGGCCACAACTCATCCAGTCGATGATCGACGCGAT
>JASLXL010000127.1 GCA_030740335.1 SAR202 cluster bacterium
CCTGGACAGGAATGGAGTCAGGGAGATGGTCGATTTTACGGGACTACCATTGAGCAAAATGACATCAGAACTCAAGGAGGCCGGGCGTCGCGTCGCCGCGACATGGCGGGGACACAGCGGCATCACGACCAACGTCGCCAAATGGGAGTTCGCATCGTACGGGCTGCTACTGGCGACAGCGCTGGGCATGCGGCTGTGGGACCTCGGCGTCAGGGCCATGCACCACGACGAGAGCCTGCACGCCCTGTACTCCTTCAAACTCAGCGTCGGTGACGGCTACACCCACAACCCCATGATGCACGGCCCGTTTCAGATGGAGGCCACCGCAGGCATCTTCTTCCTACTCGGCGACGGCGAGTTCACTGCCCGACTGCTCTACGCATTGGCTGGGACAGCCCTTGTGGCGATGCCCATTCTATTGCGCTCCCGCCTGGGAACGCTGGGCGCGCTAATCACATCGGTAATGCTGGTCTTTTCCCCCGCGATGCTCTATTTCAGCCGATTCGCCCGCAACGATATCTTGATGGCGGTCTGGACGTTTGGCCTGGTCATTGCCATGTGGCGGTACATCGACGAGGGCAAACCAAGATACCTTTACATCAGCGCCGGGATCATGGCCCTGGCCTTCGCCACCAAGGAGAGCGCGTATGTCGTCATCACAACTCTGGGTGGCTACCTGTTCCTCGGCATGGTCATACGTAGCTGGCCGTCCATTCGAAAGGACGTCAAAGTCGGCAACACATCTGCACCGGCTGCGCTCGGCAGCCTGGTGTCCGGCGCATGGACCACGATTCAGCAGGCAGGGAGACTAGATCACATATCCCGGCCCGCCAGATTTTTCATACTCCTATTCTCCCTATCGCTTCCTCTGGGCGCGGCCCTGGCCAGCATCTTTCAGAACACCGCGCTGCTGAACTGGTCAAATCTCGTGCTGGCCCAACCAGTAGGCACTGCGGCCATAGGCGCTCCCGCCGGTGGCGGCCTGGTTGTGGCCGCGCTGGTGATCGGCACTCTCATATGGATTTCGGCCGTCGTAGGCACGAAGTGGCTGGGTGCGAGCTGGTGGTGGTATGGGACCATCTTCATGGGAACGTTGGCACTACTCTACTCGACCTTCTTCACCAACTTCCCCGGCATCGGCTCTGGTATTTGGCAGTCATTGGGGTACTGGCTGGCGCAGCAGGGCGTCGCCCGTGGCGGCCAGCCCATCTATTACTACATGATCATCACGCCCCTGTACGAGTTCCTTCCCCTGGTCTTCGGCATCATCGGCGGCATCTACTACGTCAGGCGGCGCGACCGATTTGGCCTGTTCCTGGTGTTCTGGGCGGTATCGACGTTTGTCCTTTACTCCTATATCAGCGAGAAGATGCCCTGGCTGCTAATAAATCTGACCATGCCGCTGATTATCCTGTCAGGCAAGTTCCTAGGAGAGATCATCTCGGAGTCGGATTGGCGAAAAACCACGTCTCGCGGCGGCTGGCTCATATTATCGGGCGTGCCCATACTTCTAACAGCCCTCTGGTCACTGGCGTACTTTTCAACTGACGACCCCGAGGCGTCGGATGTGGCTAGGTTGGCTCTTTGGGCCGCCGTCGCCGCGGGCTCAGTGGTCCTTGGATACTTGCTCTTCAAGAGGCTCGACTCACGCTCTTTCTGGACCTTCGCCGCCGTTCCTCTGGCGATCGTGCTGCTCGTACTAACCGCACGGGCAGGTTGGATGGCGAGCTTCCAGAATGGCGATATCCCGGTCGAAATGCTCGTGTATACCCAGACCTCCCCCAACCTGGCCCATCTGGTCAACTACGTCGAGGGTGTAGGGGAAAGCCGCGGAGATCGCGGAGGGACACCGATCCAGATCGATGGCACCAGCGGGTTCAGCTGGCCATGGGCGTGGTACCTGAGAAACTTCTCGAGGGCTTCCTATGTCGATTACAACGGCCCCGTCGAATCGCCGCCAGAGACCTCCGTACTCGTGGCCCACGCCGACAATCAGCTTACAGAGGACGCGACCGCTGACGGTGGATACAGGGAGGGCGTGCGCATACCCCACCGCAGATGGTTTCCCGAGAACTACCGAGGACTAACCGTGGTCAAGTTCGTCAGCGGCCTCGTCGACCCAGAGTCACGACGCAACGCGATGGACTACTTCCTGCTACGCGAGCTAAATACCCCGCTCGGCAGCGAAGACGCCGTGGTCTACACCTCCAAAGATCTCCCATCAGGCTTCACCCCGTCGGACTAACCGGACGGGCGGCACAGCCGCCGTTGTGCGGGCGGGGGTGGGCCACTGCTCACCCTGGGTGCCTCGACGCTGCACTCATCAGGACGACGGCGCGGCAAGGCACTGTCGTTCTGATGAGCCCTGAGTCAGAATCTGGGGTGGCGACTCCGAACCACGTCTGGACCGATAAGAGCTACCCACAGATCCGTACCTGATCCCCACACCAGTGCCCTATACTATTAGCAGGTGAATACCACTTGAGCGGCGGCAAGAAATACTGGGTCGGGTTCGGAATTGGCGCGGGGCTTCTCGCGCTTTTTTTCGTGACCGGGAATTGGCAAAGGCTTGGAGATGCCCTGGCCCAGGCAAACTACTGGTACATAATCCCGGCCATCCTACTCTACCAGTTGTCAGTCGTGTTCAGGACCATGCGGTGGCAGGTCCTACTCCGCCACATGCGACCCATCCCGGTCTCTCGTCTGTTCCCCGTGGTAGTAATCGGATACATGGCCAACAACCTGCTTCCCATGCGCATTGGAGAGCTGGTCCGCAGCTACTACCTCAGCGATCAGGAGCAGGTCAGCAAGACCTCGGCGTTTGTGACGATAGTCATCGAGCGCCTTCTGGACGCCCTCACACTACTTGTATTCATCGCCGTCATCGCCATATTTGTCCCACTGTTGGTGCTAGCTGAGGGCTTTGGTGAGAGTTCGCGTGTGCCCTGGCCAGCCCTGGTAGCGGGGATATCCCTGCCATTCATCCTCGCCTTCGGAGGCCTGATGCTGGCCGCATATCGACCGGCCCGCGCCGCCGCCCTCGGTGGCGCTCTCATTACGCCGCTGCCTCGCGCCGTCTCAGACCGGTTGCGGCCTCTCATTGATCTGGTGATCCAAGGGCTGGCCGCGCTGGGGAGCCCTCGCACCGTGCTGGGCATGTTCCTACTGTCCATGCCAATATGGCTCCTTGAAGCCGGGCTGTTCTTCGTCCTCGGCTACTCGTTCGGGCTGGAGAATGCCTACGACAGCATTTTTGAGATGGCCATGGCCATGGTCCTAGTAACCGCCATCTCCAACATCGGCAGTTCGGTCCCAGCCGCGCCCGGCGGCATCGGCCTGTTCGAGCTCGTGGCCCGAGAGACCCTGGTCCTGCTTCCGTTGGCTGTCATCGACCGCAGCACGGCCACAGCCTACATAACGGTGGTTCACGCTGTACTCCTACTGCCCATGATCGTCCTGGGACAGGTATTCTTGCTCTCCAGGAGCGTTTCGCTCCGAAGACTCTGGCAGGCCGGCGGGTCGCTGACCACAGAGTCCGAAACGTCCCATCCGGACACAAACGATATTGAGGCACCTCTATGAAGGTAGGAATCATCGGCGCAGGCGCAACCGGCTTGAGCGCCGCGTACGATCTTGGCAAGGCAGGCCACCAGGTTACGGTATTCGAGAGGGCACCGTTTCTGGGCGGACAGGCTTCAACATTCGATGTCGGAAGAACTCGTCTGGAACGCGGCTACCACCACCTGTTCACAGGGGATACCGACATCCTGGACCTGAACGAGGAGATCGGCCTGGGGCCCCGGATGCGGTTCATAGACTCGAAGGTAGGCACGCTCCACGGCGGCAAAATATACGACTTTGTCACCCCGATGGACCTGCTAAAGTTCACACCCCTGCCGCTGGTGGACAGGATCCGTCTCGGACTCGTCACCATGATGGTCCAGCGCATGAAGGACTGGCGCAAGATGGAGTACATCACGGCCTCAGAGTGGCTCCGCAAGTGGGCCGGGGAGAAGGTCCACGATGTTTTCTGGGGGCCCATGCTCAGAGGCAAATTCGGACAGAAGTACCACGATCAGATAGGCATGTCCTGGGTCTGGGGCAAGATCCATACACGGTTCGCCTCTCGGAAGGGCCTTGGTAACGAGAAGCTGGGTTATCCCATAGGCTCCTTCGGAGAGATATTTGACACACTGGCCGAGAGGATCGCCGGGCACGGCAACCAAATCCACATCGGCTCGGAGGTGGAGCGCATACTCCCTGGTAAAGAGGCCGGTCCACGACTAGAGGTTAAAGCGCCGTCGGGCGAAATGAGCGTCATAGAGTTCGACGCCGTCCTAGCCACCACACAGTCTCATATGTTCCTCAGACTTGCTCCGGATCTTCTCGAGGGCTACCGAGAGAAGCTGGAAGACACAAAATACCTGGCGGCGGTGCTCCTCATCCTCGTCCTGGACAGGCCACTGTCCCATGTCTACTGGCTCAACGTGGCCGACCGGAGCATCCCCTTTGTAGGGGTGATAGAGCACACCAATTTGATCGAACCGGAGCACTACGGCGGCAAACACATAGTCTATCTTCCAAACTACGTTAACCGGGAGGACCGGCTCTACGGGCTTGACCACGACGCACTTTTGGACGAGTACCTGCCACATCTGTCCAAAATCAATCCTGACTTCGATAGATCGTGGATCAAGGAAAGCTACCACCACAAGGTGCCCGCAGCCCAACCCATCATCGGGACCCGGTACTCTGAACGGTTGCCAGAACATCGCACACCCATCCTGGGCGTCTACCTGGCTAACACCACGCAGGTCTACCCGGAGGATCGCGGCACGAACTACAGCGTCCGCATGGGCCGACAACTCGCCGCGATGATAATGGAAGATCGCGTGTAGGCTATGCAGCCTGGGGTGTCGTTCAGATACCAATTCGCTAGGCTGCCTCGCGAATCGAGGGAATGTTGGACGGCGTGGCAGCCTATTATTGTTGGCCTCAATTTGGTGTGCTATTATTGTGACGGTTTTAACGATCATCCGAGGCTGCTCTGCTGACTATGGCTAGTAAGGCGATGACGGAGCGGATCAAAAAGGCCCTGGCCTCCCATAAACGGCCGACCGTCACCGTCCTATCATCCCTGTTTGCCGTCCACGACGCGCTCGGGCATTTGCCCCGAGAGGCGATTGAAGAGATCGCGGCTCTCAACAACGTCACCATCAACGACGTGTGGGGGGTCGCGAGCTTCTACACGAACTTTCGATTTACCCCGGCCCCGGACCACACCGTAGAGGTATGCTGGGGTCCCACCTGCCACATCCAAGGGTCCGCTGCGATCATGTCCGGGTGTATGGAAGCGCTTGGCCTAGACGGCGAGGGCGATACCGACAACGGCAAGGTATCTCTGAAGTACAACACGTGCCTAGGGGCATGTTCCCGGGCGCCGGTCGTCAGCATTGATCACCGACTTCGGGGTGGGATCAGCCCCGAGGAGATGAAAGAACGAGTGTCCAGCCTGATGATCGACACAAACGGCACGCACGCCTAGAGTCGACTCTGGAAAACATCCGAAATCACTATTTCGAAAATTGTTTTGTGCTCAATCTGAATTAGCTGACCTCGAGGGTGTGTGGAGGGGCTCGGCCCCTCTATCGAGTACATGAGGATCTCCCTCACATACTCCTACTCTCTTTTCGGCAAGAGGGGCGGACGAGGACATTGTCTGACTACAGTGAACTAAAGACACAGGCAGACGAGCAGTGGAAACAGCTCGTGGCTGGCGACCGCCCTTGGATCAGGGTAGGCACAGGCCTGTGCGGCCAGGCATCAGGCGCGCTAGACGTGCTCGATGCGATCTCGGTCGAGTCCGAGCGGCTGGAAGTCGACATCATTCTAGCCGAGGTAGGCTGTCTGGGCATGTGCTACGCCGAGCCTCTGGTGGATGTGCAACTGCCTGGCGGTTCCCGGCTATTCTTCAAAAACGTCTCTCCCGACGACGTCCCTTCGATCATCGAAAGCTACGCTGGCAAGGGTGAGCTTCCCGCTATCGAACCGTTCGGCTATCTTGGCGATACCCCTATCGCCGGCATGACCGACATCATGACCCTCCCGATGATGCAACTACAGGAACGTATCGCCCTTCGAAACGCGGGCAACATCGCCCCTGACGACATCTACCAATACATCGCCAACGGCGGCTACGCCGGCATCAACAAGGCCCTGTTCGAGATGAAACCCGAGGACGTCATCAAAGACATGATCGACTCCGGGCTGCGCGGTCGCGGAGGCGCGGGCTTCCCGACAGGGGTCAAGTGGAGCTTCATGGTCCGCTCCCCGGGTCCGCCGAAGTACATCCTCTGCAATTGCGAGGAGGGCGACCCGGGTGCCTACAACGACAAGGGCATCCTGGAGGGCGACCCACACACCCTCCTGGAAGGCATACTTCTTGCGGGGTACGCCACGGGGGCGACCAAGGGTTTCGTGTTCATCCGACACGGCCACGACGGCCCCATCGATCGAACCCAGAGGGCCATCGAGCAGGCTTACGAGACGGGACTGCTCGGAGAGAAAGTCCTGGGCTCCGACTTTAGCTTCGACATAGAGATATCTCTTACCGGTGACTCCTACGTCGCAGGAGAAGAGACCGCCCTTATGGACTCTATCGAAGGCAAACGGGCCATGCCCAGGTTCAAGCCCCCGTTCCCAGCCGCATTTGGCGTCTGGGGCAAGCCAAGTACTGTAAACAACGTCAAGAGCCTCTCGTACGCCCCGCAGATAATTAGCCGGGGAGGTGCCTGGTTCAAGTCCATCGGCGCGGAAAAGTGCACCGGCACAGCAATAATTTGCCTCAATGGCAACGTAAAGTACCCTGGCATGTACGAGGTGCCGATGGGTATGGAGATGGGCCGAGTCATCGACGAGATAGGCGGCGGCGTCCCTGACGGCAAAGAGTTCAAGTTGCTCCAACTCGGCGGCCCGCTAGGCCACATCCTTGGCCCAGACATCCTGCCAATCGGGCTAGATTTCGACGCCATGAAGGGTGTGGGTGCGATGCTAGGTTCCGGGGGCGTGATCATCTCCGACGAGGATACGTGCGCCGTCGATCTGGCCCGAGTACTTGTGGCATTTTGCCAGTACGAGTCCTGCGGCAAGTGCTTTCCATGCAGGCTCGGCATGACCAATCTGCTTGAGTTCGTGGAACGCATAGCGAACTACAACGGGCGGCCAGGCGACCTGGAGATGATTGATCGGGTCGGCAGCACGATGGCAGCAGGGTCGCTCTGTTTCCACGGCCAACTCGGCGTCAACCCAATCAAATCTGCTATCCAAAACTTCCCAGAGGACTTCCGCGTACACCTCGAAGAGGGTCGCTGTCCCACCGGGAGCTGTGATCGGCCGGTGCTTATTCCTCGAAACACACGGCCATACGCCGAGGACTTCCAGCCGGGAATGGTCCCGCTGACGGTAGGATAGACCAAAACCGGCTGCACAACTGGAGACCACATGGCAGATGACGTCAAGCTAACAATCGACGGGAAAGAAGTCACGGCGACCCCGGGC
>JASLXL010000128.1 GCA_030740335.1 SAR202 cluster bacterium
CCGACGACATCCGCGGATTCCTCACCGGTGACGATCCAGCGGGCGGCGCGGGTCGAGTAGGGCTCTCCTAGTTCAAACAGCCCCTTCCTAGCATTCCCTAGGAAGGGGGATACGCAATCCCTACCAGAAGCTGGCGACGGCCTCCTCTTCCTTCGTGATCATCTCGATGACGGCCGGCATGTTTGATCTTGTGGTTTCCAGGGCGGCGCGAATAGCTGGACCGATCTGATCAGGTGTGTCCACTCGTTGGGCGTGTGCGCCGAGACCCTCCGCGATCTTGGCGTAGTCCCCGGACAGCTTGTTACTCGCGTGGTGCTCCGAGGCGTATGGCATGTTCGACGAGTAGTGGGTCATGACGCTGTTGTTTAGGATGACGGTCAGGATCCCGATCTCCGACCTTGCAGCCGTCTCGATATCCAAACCGGACATCCCGAATGCGGCGTCGCCCATGACGTTGATCACCGTCTTTTCGGGGGCCGCCAACTTCGCTCCAAGGGCGAGGCCCAGGCCATACCCTAGCTGCGTGGACTTACCCCACCCGATGTAACCGCCGGGCGCAACTGCCTTCCAGAACGGCACCATCTGGTCGCGAGGGTAACCCGAATCGTGGGTGATGATGGTGTTGGAGACATCCACGGCGCCGGCCAGCTCACCGATCACCCGGTACGGGCTGATGGGCACCTCGTTGGAGGCCAATCGCGGCCCCCATTCGGCCATGAACTCCGCGCGAAGCCGCCCAATCTCGTCAACCACGCCGTGTATGTCACCGCGGCCGTGCTCTCCCACCTGCCTCTTGACCTCGTCGATCATCTGCCTGAGGACGAGCTTGGAGTCGCCGATGGCTCCGAAGTCAGGGCTGTAGTCCTTGTTCAGATCGTCAGCGCAGTCGGTCGAGTGTGCGAGAACCACCCCACTCGGCATAGGCGCGTTGAAGGTGGAGATCGTCATGGAGGTGCCCATGCCGAGGACGAAGTCCGTCTTCTTAAGGAAGCAGTCCACCATAAGGGTCGAGGTGTGGGCGCCAGGGCCGAGGGACAAACGATGGTCCTCGGGAAAGCTGCTCTTGCCGGCGAGGGTGGTCAGCACCGGGATGTTGGTAAGCTCAGCGAACTCGACAAGCTCGTCCGTCGCCTGGGCATAGAGGACGCCCTGGCCCGCATTGATAACAGGCGCATCGGCTTTCAGGATGGCGGCTACCAGGTCGCGCACGTCGTCGGGGTTGGCCGACGACCGCATCTCACGGACAGGCGTGTAGGGAACCGTGTCCCCTGGATACTCTTCTTCCGCGACATCGGCCGGGATTTCGAGGACCACGGGACCGTGCCGGCCGTGTTTCATCTGGCTAAAGGCTCGCCGCATCATCTCGGGAATGCGTTCGACCATGTTGATGTGGCCGGTCCACTTCGTGATCCCCTTGTAGTGGTCGATGGAATCGAAGCCGGGATGGACACCGATGCGGCTCCGTTCCGATCCACCCGGGAGCAGGAGCATGGGCACGGAGTCCGCAAAGCCCTGCGCTACGCCACCGAAGGCGTTTTCAGCGCCTGGACCTCGCTGCATCGAAAAGACGCCGATCTTTCGACCGGCGTTGATCCGACTAAAGCCATCTGCCATGTTAACGCCTGCACGCTCCTGGCGGCAGATGATGGGTCGAATACCCTCCTTGGCCACAGCGTCTATTAGCGACTGATGTGGAAAACACGCGATCCACTCGACGCCCTCGAGCTTCAGTATCTTAGCTATTACTCGGTCTCCGTCCATTGGGCGTCTCCTTGGAATTATTGTCGGTCCACAGGCTCGCTGAGATAGGTACAAGCTTGTACG
This sequence comes from SAR202 cluster bacterium, assembly GCA_030740335.1. The sequence goes on from JASLXL010000128.1 coordinate 1,825, forward strand.
TAGCTACTATACGTGGTGGGTCTAAGGGGGTCAAGACGAGGCGGCCTGGGGTGAAGTTGGGCAGGGTGAAAGGCAAGAAGAGAGGGGCGCACAACGGTACGCCCCTACAAGACTATCTGACGTGAGACGCGGCAGTGCTAGTCGCCTAGGCTGGCCAGTGTCTCTTCGATGGAGCGGTGGATACCTGTGAAGATGGGCGTGTCGATGAGGGTATAGTTACTGGCCTCGAAGCTCCGAAGCTCCATCACCAGGTCCAGAAAGTCGCTGGGTACATCGGTCTCGAACCCTACCATGAACTCCTGGTAGTCAAGCCCGAAGGAGTATAAGGTGTTAATCTTGACCGATGGGTACTTGTGGCCAACAAAGAAGTGAATGCTCATCATTCGCTGCCGCTCCTCCTGGGGAAGCGCATACCACTGGCGCGTCTTGGTAAATGGATACAGAACGAAGTACTTGGCATTGCCTGGCATCAGGCTTTCGCTTGTACCCTCCTGGTCGGTGTGCTGGTGTTTGCCGACGTACTGCTATTTCCGCGTCAGGGTGAGGTAAGAGTAAGGCTGAGTCAGGTACTTGCCGAGACTCGTGCTCCACAAGAGCGTAGCCATCTCCTGGAGCTGCTCGAGGGTTTTCAGTGGCATGCCAGAGCATGAAGTCGGCGTCTCCGTGCAAACCCACCATGCTGAAGCTACGTATAAACATATCAGATGAGAGTTCGTCGATCACTACGCTGAATTCGCGGCGACCTTCGTTTTTTTCGTCATCTGAGAGCCTTCGCCACAATGGATCGACGGCAAAGAGGTCATACTTAACAAACTGCCTTCCACGCGCTATGGGTACTCCTTGAATCGGGCCGGGGGATTGAGATCTATGGGGTTGGACCTGGATGGCCTCTGAACGTATATAGCCTGTTTAACCGCTCAGAAAACCTCGATTTCGCAGGCCCGCATTATAGCATCCGTCACAAGCTGAAGCTGTTGTCTCCAACCTTGACACCAATCTTCAGTCCCCGTTACGATCAATTAGGAAGGTCCGGACAGGATGAACCGGACACATATCCGAGGAAGATGATGTCGAACCGCTACCAGAGAGAGATTGAGGAAATTCTCCAGCAGGCCGGTGAGTTGGGGAACGGGCAAGGGAACCGCGGAGGACGAGAGGGATTGTTCGGCCTGCTTCGCAGGTACATCGCCCAGTCCATCGGTGGTAAGACATGGTCCATCACTCCCGGACGAGTGATGCTGGTAGCGATGGTGTTGCTGCTGTCAGCACTGATTATGACTTCCTCAGTCCCCGGCATGGTCGGTCCCCTGGCGTGGGCCGGGCTCCTACTGTTTATAGTGGGCTATGCGATGTTCTTCATCAAGCCCAGCAAGATCGAAAAGAGGTGGCGGGGACAGCCCATCGATGATCGCGGTGAGCGATGGTGGGAACGATTCCGGCGCAAGCCACGGTAGCGTCTTTTTATTCCATAACGAACCATAAAGAGAAGGCCCCGTCGCATGCATGCGACGGGGCCTTCTCTCATTCACTCTATCTGTGGAGCCGCTTTAGAACAGCCTCAGGCTTGGTAAGCCTAGAGGGCACACTCCCCTTCGCCTCTTTCCAGCTTGTAGATCACGGTCTTGTCCCAGTCCATGTAGGCGTCAATGGAGTCTCGGTTGAGCTCACGCTCCTCCTTGAATCCGGACACTGCGGGCTCGAACGCACCGGAACCGACCCTCTGCACGAAGTCCTTGAATAGTTCGCCCTCCTCACGCTGGTCTCGATAGAATTCAAGTACATTCTTGAGGGCAGCTGGAACCTGCTTCGACGAGATACGTGTCTTGACTCTCTGGGCCATACGAGCGTCGCCGCCGTCATAGCTCCCCCCGACAAGCAGCTCGTACGCAGGCACCTGGCCTCCCGGGGCCTTTGTAGCCGCACCGTGGAAGCCGATGTCGGCGACGTGGTGCTGGCTGCACCCATTGGGGCAGCCGCTCATCTTCACATGCATCTGCTTGATAAGCGGGTCTGAGATGTCCATTCCTTCGAGGGTTTCGCCGACAGCTCGGCCGAGTCCCATCGAGGAGGTAATACCCAGTTTACAGCTATCGGTGCCAGGGCAAGACACTATGTCCGTGATCTCATGTACACCGGCGTCGCCAAAACCGATTTCCTTCAGCCTCTCCCAAACCTCGTACAGGGCTCTCTCGGGGACCCATCGTACTGCCATGTTCTGTTGATGGGTAATCCTCACCCTACCACCAGCGTATTTACGAGAAAGGCCGGCAAGCT
>JASLXL010000129.1 GCA_030740335.1 SAR202 cluster bacterium
AGGGCTAGCCCTTTCATCACCCATTCACTCACTCTCAGGAGTGAGTGAATGGCCCTCTACCTAATTCAAAATGGAGAGGGGGGACCTAGGCCGTCGTTCGCTTCCGAAGCGCGGCAACTACTACAAACTCGGCGGTTGCCACCAGCGTCATGGACGGGCCCGATGGCAGGTCCGCGTAGAAGCTGATGTATAGCCCTGCAACCGCAGCCAGCGCGCCGAGAACTGCGCCGATGACCATGAGCCGGATGAAAGAGCGTGCCAGCAGTGAAGCGGTAGCTGCAGGGGTCACGAGCATGGCCATGACCAGTACGATGCCGACCGCCTGCAACGCGATAACTATGACCAGCGCCAGGAGGACGAGGAGCAAGTAGTCCAACCGCGCCGTGTGAAGGCCTGCCACAGACGCTCCCACCGGATCGAAGCTGGTGAATACCAGCTCCTTGTTCAGGGCATATAGCACTACCAGGACGACGGCCACTAATCCCGCTGTGATATACACGTCGGTCCCGGATACCGCCAGTACTTGCCCCAGAAGGAGGTCTTCCAGGTCAACCGATATACCCTTTGCCGTGGCCAACAGCGCCAGACCCAGCGCGAACAGGCCCGCGAACAGTATGCCGATGGACGTGTCCTGGCTTACCCCGGTACGCCGGGCAATAATACCTATCAGGAACGCCACGCCCATCCCAGCCGGCACAGCAGCCAAAAATGGGCTCACCCCGAGCATGAAAGCGACCACAAGACCTGGTAGCACCGCGTGGGACATCGCGTCTCCCATGAATGCGAGCCCTCGCGTTACGACGAAGGCCCCCAGGATGGGGCATACGATACCCACCAGAACCGAGACGTACAGCGCCCGGAGCATGAATCCGTAGCCGAACGGATCGATTATTAGGTCGACGACCATGTCCATCACACGCCCCCATTGGCTGCGTCGCGTCCGACGAACTCGACACCATGAGAGCCGTACAGTTCCTCAAGGACATCCTCGGTAAAGGCGATCTCCGGTGGCCCGAAGGCGCAGACGTGGTGGTTCAGGCACAGCACTTCGTCGAATCGCTGGGCTAGATTTGTGAGGTCGTGGGTCGCGATCAGTACGACCTTGCCATCATCCCTTAGCTCCCGCAGAACGGAGACCAGCCCCTCCTGGGAGCCGACATCCACACCACTGAACGCCTCGTCGAGCAGGATGATTTCGGCTTCCTGTGCGAGAGCGCGTGCTACGAAAACACGTTGGCGCTGGCCTCCGGATAGCTCTGCAACAAGTGCCGAGCGCTGCCCCCACAGTCCCACTCGGCGGAGACTCGACTCCACCGCGTCCCGATCTCGCTTCCCGGGGCGACGGAACAGGCCGATGCGCTGGCTGCGTCCCAGCATGACGACCTCGGAGACGTTGAGGGGAAACCTCCAGTTGACCCGCTCTCTCTGGGGCACGTAGGCCAGCGCCCCCTTGGACCGGTCAGCGTCCGCTCCGTGGAACAGCACACGTCCAGTGTAGTTTGGAATAACGCCTGAGATGACGTTGAACAGCGTAGTCTTGCCAGCGCCGTTTGGGCCAACAACCCCTATCAAGGTCCCTGCGGCGGTCGAAAAGGACACGTCATTTAGAACGCGGAAGCCGCCCCACTCAACGCTGATGCCCTCGACCGAGAGGGCCGGTGCGGCTGCCTTTCGTTCACTGGTCATTGGAGCGACTCCACTATTAGCTCAACGTTGGAGCGCAACATGCTGAGGTAGGTCTCCACGCTGCTGCCGGGGCCTGCCAGGGAGCCCGTGCGGACTCCCTGGATTATCACTGCTCCAGTTTCTTCAGCGATGGTGCGGGCCAGCCTGTCAGTCACAGCATTCTCGACGAAGACTGCACCGACCTCCGCCTCGATGATCGTATCCACAATCCTTGCCACCTCTTCCGCTGATGGTTCTTGCCCCGCCATGTTCCCTTCGAATGTGAGGCCCACGAGCGTAAACCCGTACGCCTCCGCGAAGTACCGGAGGCTGTCATGAGTCGTCGCCAAAAGCCGGCGCTCCTCGGGGATAGTCGCTACCTGCTTCAGAGTCCAGTCCTGTATTTCGTCCAGCGCGGCGATGTAGGCCCCGGCTTCGTTCCTGTAATGGGCAGCGCTGTCAGGGTCTAGTTCTGACAATTCGTCCTCAATCTGCAACACCGCCATCTTAACCCGCAGAGGATCGAGCCAAAAGTGAGGGTCCTCAACGTCCGAAACTATGATCGGATCAATGGATTCTCCGAGTGCGACCACCCGGTTACTATCCGCGGACGCACTATCCAGCAGCTTCGATAGCCACTTTGCCTCCAGTGAAAGACCCACACTGAGCACGAGGTCCGCGTCCGCAACCCTGGTCACGTCCTGGGCTCCCGGCCGGAAGGAATGTGGGTTGGCCTGTGCGGGAAGGAGGCTAAAAACCTCCACGCGACTGCCGCCCACGTTCCGTGCCCAGTCGGCGACGATATTGCTCGTGGTTACGACCCTCAGAACCGTGATCTCGTCGGCAGGGCTGGTACCCGAGCACGCGACTGCGACCAGCGCCGTTACCGAAACAAGAACGGCGATCAACCTGGACATCGACCGATATATGATACTTAGTCTCATTGGAAGCTATGCAACCTCATTGTATACAGCCGCTCTACACGGCCTAGTCTTTGGATTTCGCCAGGCAGTCCCGGCAGGTTATGAAAAACTCCATGCGGTGTCCGACGATCTCGCCGGAGATGTCGCTGCCGATAGTTCTCATTAGCCGCTCGATAGTGGCGTCGCGGAACTCCCCCACGGTGCCGCACCCCACACATATTGTGTGATGGTGGTGCTCGATGCGGGCAAGGGTGTAGGCGGGATCGCCGTTGGGCATCGCCAGCTTACAAATGACCCCGGCTTCAAGTAGCAGCTTGATGGTGCGGTAAACCGTAGCGCGTCCCACAGTGGTAAGCTCATCGCAGATCTGGGCGGCACTGAAGCTGTCCATCTTACGTTCAACAACGTTGATCACATCCCGTCGCGGCCCAGTGGACCTGTGACCTCGATCCTCGAGCATGGCCATGATATCCGGCTGCGGACTCAGAGTCGGCGACATGCTTCAAACGATAGCAGTCTAGGGGACCAGTAGTCAACAACTTTGTTGATATGCAGTATCAATTAATCGCAAATATGGTGGTGGGCTCCGAGATGGTTCTTTTATGATACGTAATAGTGTTAAATATCCCTATTATGATATGTATATCGTAAATATATTTAACAAGACAACGCTATATATAGTACGAACTTGATATTGCAGTCAATAATGGGCTATTCTGTAGTGAAGGAAAGCGCCTGAGCGCTGAACCTGACGGGCCATAGGGCCGGGAGAATGGAAAGGATGGTAACCGGATTGATCGAGCGCTACCACAAGTGGAAGTTCCCGATCTACTTCCCCTGCCGACGTGACGGCGAGGTAGAGATCTGAGGAAACGAGACAAGCAGGTAAGGGGACGGAGACGCTTTCGGACCCGCGTGAAATAAACAATAGGCCACATGCCCCTAACACATGGGCGAGCCATCTGGTATCCAATACCGGGGAGTGCGGGGCCAAGAGTTACAACTAAAGAGGGCAGGTGTAACCCCTGGGTACACCTGCCCTCTTTATGTCTCGGCCAGCACCCCGCCCGGTGATATAATCGCCCCAGCCGTCGAGATTTCTTCAAAACACGTTTGCCGACCGGAGTTCCCCTTTGATAATCGCCGTAATCGGAGCCGGCGAGCCTTCGAACGAGGTGGCCGATCTCGCCGAGAATGTCGGTCGGGAGCTGGGCAAATGGGGCATTACACTGGTGTGCGGCGGGCTCGGAGGGGTCATGGAGGCCGCCTGCCGGGGCGCCAAGTCAGCGGGAGGCACGACTATCGGGGTCCTGCCGGGAAGCGATCCTACAGTCGCGAACCGCTGGGTCGATTACCCTATCTGCACTGGCCTTTCCTACGCCAGGAACGTCATCATCGTGAAAACCGGTCGTGCCGTCATAGCCGTCGGCGGGGCGTACGGGACACTCTCCGAGATAGGGCACGCGTTGTCGGACGGCGTTCCCGTCGTCGGGCTCCGGACCTGGGGTCTGATCCCGGGTGATGTAGCCCCGGACTCCTCAATCCTCGTGGCTGAAAATGCATCGGAGGCAGTGGAAATGGCCGTTGAAGTCGCAAAAACAAGGGAGCTTAAAGGATCGTGAGCACCATTTCACGGGTTCTGGCGCGAGAGGTTCTCGATTCCCGGGGCACCCCGACTGTTGAGGTGGATGTCATCCTTGCTGACGGGGCCCTTGGCAGGGCCCTGGTGCCGTCGGGGGCTAGCACGGGATCGAACGAGGTCCTGGAGCTACGGGACGGAGATGCTCGGTTCGGCGGCCTTGGGGTGATGAAGGCGGTAGCGAATGTGCATCGAGAGATCGCTCCGGCGATTGTGGGCCTACCCGCTCTTGAACAGCAATCCGTCGACGAGACGCTGATCCGCCTAGACGGCACACCGGACAAGTCCAGGCTCGGCGGCAACGCCATGGTCGGGGTATCCATCGCCACGGCTCGTGCCGCTGCAGCTAGCAGACGTGTCCCTCTCTACCGTTACCTGAGCGTCGGCGAACCACTGACGCTGCCGGTGCCTATGTTCAACATCCTCAACGGCGGCAGACATGCCGAAGACTCCACCGATTTCCAGGAGTTCATGGTCGTGCCCACAGGCTTTGACACCTTCCGCGAAGCGCTTAGGGCAGGTGCGGAGGTGTATCAGTCCATGAAACGCCTGATGCGGGAACGCGGATTCGGGACTACGGTGGGCGACGAGGGTGGGTTCGCCCCGGGCGGGATCACAAATCGGGATGCTGTCGGGTTGGTGATTGACGCCATAGAAGGCGCGGGGTACATCCCCGGAGAGCACTGCTTTGTGGCCCTGGATGTGGCTGCCAGCGAATTCATCCAGGACGATGGGGCCTATTTGCTGCAAAGCGAAGGACTCACGCTTACGTCCCAAGAGCTGATTGACACCTACGAGGCGTGGCTATCTGATCACCCAATCATCAGTATCGAGGATGGGATGGGCGAGGCAGATTGGGATGGCTGGACGGCCATGACAGGGCGTCTCGGAGACCGGATCAGCCTCGTGGGGGACGACCTCTATACGACCAATCCGGCCCTGATCCGACGAGGAATCGAGACGAAGGCCAGCAACTCGGTGCTAATAAAGCTGAACCAGATTGGCACCGTCACCGAGACGCTCGAGGCCATTCGGATCTCCCGTCAGAACGGTTGGGGCACAATCATAAGCCACCGCTCCGGTGAGACGGAGGATACGACGGTTGCCGACCTGGCAGTTGGTACAGCTGCGGGTCAAATTAAGGCCGGTGCGCCGGCCCGTGGTGAGCGCACGGCAAAGTACAACCGGCTGCTTAGGATTGAGGAGGAGTTGGGAGCCGGGGCTGAGTTTGCCGGACGCAGCGTCTATAGTCGCCTGGCCAATCCACAATGAAAATGGAAGCGCACAAGGAATGATGATCGACGGTCTTGGCCTAGGGGAGATCGACACTGTCGCAGGGGTAGGGTTTCGTGAGGGCGTGCTCGCCCGCGACGCGCCTTGCGGGTGGACGCTTGGGGTCGTGCGTCGACCGGACGGCGACCTCCTGGTAGCCGACTACAAGGGCCACCGTATCTGGCGCATCGATTCCGACGGCATACTGCACACCTTTGCAGGAGATGGCATTCCAGGTAACTCTGGCGACGGCGGATCGGCCATCGAGGCTCGAATCAACGGACCCCACGACATGGCCCTAGACAAACACGGTAATCTCTACTTCTCGGACTTGTGGAACCACACGTATCGCCGCATCGACTACGAAACCAGTGTCATCACGACCTTCGCGGGGTCGGGCAGGGAGGGTCGTGGCGGCGAGGGCGGTCCGGCCATCGAAGCAGAGTTCGACACCACCAGTGGAGTAGCCATCGACGACGATGGCAATATCTTTCTGTCCGGCGAGTGGGATAACAACATTCGCAGGGTTGACGCAAAAACCGGAGTACTCGAACTGTTCTCCGGCCAGAGCGCCCACCACTACCCCTCGGAGCAGGGAAACAGTCGGCCCTATACGGGCAGAGTCACTGGGGCGACGTTCGGCTGGGAAACAGGCCTGAGTCTCGGTGGTTACCACGGCGACGGAGGGCCTGCGTCCGAGGCTGGATTCCTGCACCCTGAGCATGTGGCGTTCGATTCTCACGGCGACCTCTACGTCTGCGACAACTCCAGCCATCGCATCCGTAAAATCGACATGAAGACCGGCATCATCACCACCGTGCTTGGCACGGGTCAGCCGGGTTCATCGGGGGACGGCGGACCCGCGGTTGAGGCCAGCATCCTGATGCCCGACGCGCTGTGCATCGACGTTCACGACAACATATACGTGGGCGAGAAGTACGGCTTCCGGGTTCGCAAGGTCGACGCAAAGACGGGCATCGTGACTACGCTCGTCGGCAACGGTGTTCCAGGCTGGGGCCAAGAGGGGCTTCACGGCTCCGAGACCAGCTGTAACTCTTGCGAGTCCGGCATATGGGCCGACCCGGACGGCACCGTCTTTTGGAGCGATTGTTCCGGCAGGCTGCGCCGGTACGATGGCGCCACTGGTATCGTGACAACAGCCCTGGGCGGCGTCACGATCAATGACGGCGGACCGGCGCGGGTTGCTTTCATTCGAGGGCCCGGCGGCATATGCACTGGACCCGAAGATCGCATCTACTTCGCTGATGTCTGGCACCAGCGGATCAGGGCCATCGACTTCCGGACGGGGGTAATCCAGACTGTAGCTGGCAACGGTGGCAGGGCCTATGGGGGCGACGAAGGCGTGGCGACCGAGGCTGCATTTGGCAGCCCCCACGACGTGTCGGTAGACTCACGCGGCCGCATCGTCATCACCGACTCGCGTCACGGCAGGATCAGGCGGGTGGATGAAGAAGGCGTCGTGCATAACCTCGCAGGTACCGCGTTCATGTGGGACAAGGGCGACGGCGGGCCATCCGTAAGCGCATCGCTCTACCATGTGCAGTCCGTTGCCCACGGCCCCGGTGACGATGTCTACATAGGCGACGCCATTGGTCGCATCCGTCGCATCGACGATGCTACCGGGATAATCACCACAGTAGTAGGGACGGGCATCCAGGGCTACACGGGGGACGGCGGGCCCGCCGTCGAGGCAAAGATTGGCGCCCCTTCAGCGATTCGATTCGATGCTGCCGGGAGCCTCTATTTCTCGGACACAGCCAACCACGTCATACGCGTCGTAGATACGAATGGGACAATCAGTACCTTGGCTGGGACGGGCCAGCCTGGTTTTGCACAGGACGGAACGCTGGCGACCGAGGCCGCCCTCGACACACCCTGGGGCCTCGCCGTTTCGCCCGATGGCCAGATATTCGTATCAGACTCAATGAACAATCGCGTACGTCGGATCACCCCCGGTGGAGCAATCGAAACCGTAGCCGGCAGCGAGAATCCCGGCGATGCCGGGGACGGCGGTCCGGCCACATCCGCCCGGCTCAACGAGCCCCACGGGCTGTGTCTCCTTGGCGATGACGTGCTGCTCATATGCGATAACTTCAACAACCGCATCAGGGCCGTCAGGCTTCAGTCGTAGCTTACGACCAGTCGATCTGAGGAGGTGATCCAATGGGTCCATTCGGGACCGATAGCCTGATTCTCCGCAACTTTGTCCCTGAATATGTACCTGTTCTAACGAACCTGACCTACTAGGAACGGGAGGTCTGGGGTCAATACAGCGGCTATGGCGATAAGCCGAAGTTGCTGAAGAAAATATTTATGCATCACGTGCACCAGCTCGATGATGCGGATTTCGGATTCCAGGCAGTGGTCTTGAAGGAGACAGAACTGTCAATCGGACAGGTCCATCTCGATCCATAACCGAACATGTGCTACCACGTGAAGGACGAGCCGTCTCGGCCCGTGCACAGCATCGAAGTCGAGTTCGCGTTTGCTTTTGGCAAGGCATTTTGAGGACAGAACTATGCTTACGAAGTCTGCCAGGCCTTGATCGACTACGCCTTCAACGACCTGAAGATTCCGCGACTTCTCGGTGGGGCAAAGCAGTCCAACGATAGGTTGGTCCGACTTCAGAGGTGTCTCGGTTTCTACATATATCAGAACGGAGGTCCGTACCACCCAGGCAAGTCTGGGTGGGTATCGGTCCTCAACAATCCATTGATCGACATCCCGCCGCGTGGCCCATCGTAATGGGACAAGATCAGGTTGTACCTGTGGCCCCCTTCGGCTGGCCTGTGGTAGAATATCCCGTGAGCCCCGGTATGTCGGGGCTTCTTTACGCCTGAGTTGTAGGCCCTGCCTTGGAGAGGTTCTCTAAATTGGAAACACTGTCAATTACCCTGTCACCGCGAGAAGTGACGGGCAAGAAGGTTAGCCGACTCCGGCAAGAGGGAGTCGTACCTGTCCACTTCTATGGACCGGGTGTAGACTCAGCTTCGTTGCAGGCCGACTTGTTGGCCCTGCGGAGCGTGCTCATTAGCGCTGGTCGCAACGTGCCGATCACAGTCAAGGTTGCAGGGGAGAAGGGCGAGGATATTTGCTTCGTCCGAGAGACGCAGCTGCACCCTGTGACCGAGGAACTCCTGCACGTTGACTTCTACCGGGTCGATGTCAGCCAGACCGTTCGTGCAGAGGTTCCCATTATCCTGGAAGGAGAGCCGCCGGCGGTGCGCAACCTTGGCGGTATCTTGCTCCAGCCATTCGACACCCTTGAGGTAGAGGCGCTCCCTCTGGACATGCCCGAGTCATTCCGTATCGACGTCACTGTCCTTGAAGACTTCACGTCGTCAGTGAGGATCGAAGACATTGAGGTCGAAGAGGGTGTCAACATACTTCGGGACCACGTTGAAATGATCGCCAGAGTGGTCGCACCTCGCATCGAGGAGGAAGAGGTTCCGGAGACCGACGAGGAACTGGAGCTGGCAGAGGGCGAGGAGGCTCCAGAGGGCGAAGAGGGTGTGGGGGATGCTATTACGGACGAGTAGCGGTTGCGCGGCCAGAACAAACTAATTGGAGTTTGGTGGGGCGGGTCCAAAA
>JASLXL010000130.1 GCA_030740335.1 SAR202 cluster bacterium
GGGGCGAATCATCGTGGACCCCCTTGGGGAGGGCTGTATTCAGCCCGCCAGCGTCGATGTCCACCTGGACAGTCAGCTGCTGGTTTTTAGGAACTCTCGCCGGGCGTTCATCAATGTGCGAGAGGAGCAGAGTGACCTCACAGAGATGGTAGAGATAGAGGGTGACACACCTTTCATGCTTCACCCCGGCGAGTTCGTTTTGGGGAGCACTCTGGAGAATATCGAACTACCAGGTGATCTGGTCGCTCGTCTCGAGGGCAAAAGTTCCCTTGGACGAATTGGGCTGCTGATTCACTCGACTGCAGGCTATGTCGATCCGGGTTGGAAAGGCCACCTGACACTGGAGCTCAGCAACGTGGCGAACCTTCCTGTGACGCTCTACTACGGGATGAAGATAGGCCAAATATCGTACGTTCGTCTTACACACCCCGCTGACAACCTGTACGGCTCATCGGCCCTGGGGAGCAAGTACCAAGGCCAGACCGAACCCACGGCCAGCAGAGTATACCGCGACTTTGCCGGCTGATTCCATTGAACCCTAGCGACACTCAGGAATACGAGACCAGCACATGAGCCATATGGACATAGCTCTGTCCCTGGCCAGGCGGTCACTAGGCGCCGTCAGCCCCAACCCACCTGTTGGCGCGGTAGTTGTGAAGGGTGGTATCGCCGTTGGTGAGGGATCCACACAGCCGCCAGGCCGTGAGCACGCCGAAATCATGGCCTTGCAAGAGGCGGGCGCCAGATCCGAGGGCGCAACCCTCTATTCCACACTTGAGCCCTGCAACCATCGGGGCAGGACGCCCCCTTGCACCGCAGCAATCGTGCGTGCGGGGATATCAGAGGTTCGCGTAGCGACTCTCGACCCTAACCCCAATGTAGTTGGTGGTGGAGTTCAGGCCCTCGAAGAGGCCGGGGTCCGGGTCCGAGTCGGCGAGGGAGAAAAACGCGCAAGACTGCTGATGGAGGCCTACCTCAAGTACGTAGAGGAGGGCATGCCCTTCGTCACGGCCAAGTTCGCTATGACACTAGACGGCAAGATTGCCACTCATGCCGGTGATTCCAAGTGGATTTCAGGCGACAAGGCCCGGTGGGAGGTCCATGGATTACGCCACATATCTGATGCCATCATGGTTGGCATCAACACCGTTATGGCCGACAACCCCCAGCTCACGGCGCGCGACGAACGCGGAAAACCCAGGGAGCGGCAGCCCCTGAGGGTGATCGTAGACAGCCGGGGTCGCATACCACTAAACGCAAGGATGATATCCGAGCCCGGTGAAACGCTGATTGTTGTGTCGACGGCCACCCCTGAAGCACGTGAGTCTCTGGTAGAGGCCGGTTTAGGGGTCGTCGAGGCCGCTGAAGATGATGGGTCCGTTGATCTGACGGCGCTGATGCGGCATCTGGCAGGCGAAATGGATATCACGAGCCTATGCGTTGAGGGCGGCGCTTCAATCCTGGGCTCACTGTTCGACCACGGCCTCGTACACAAGGTCATCGCCTTCGTATCGCCCACGATTATTGGGGGAGGGGACGCGCCATCCCCGGTGGCAGGTCGTGGGATCGAGCTGATGTCGGATGCCATCAAGTTGGAGCGAGTTAAGTGGGACCGTTTCGGGAGAGACATGGCCATCACGGGGTATTGCTAATGTTTACAGGCATCGTCGAGGAGATGGGAACCGTGGTGTCAGCCGGAGATGGGCATCTTTCTGTGGCCGCTTCCAAGGTCATGGAGAGTCTCAAGCTCGGCGACAGTATGACCGTCAACGGTGCCTGTCTGACTGCGACTGCCATCAGCGAGGAGGGGTTCACGGTGGACGTGGTTCCCGAAACGCTTCGCCGCACGAATATGGATGAGCTCAAATCGGGGGACGCCGTCAACCTGGAGCGGGCTGCGCTGGTCGGAGGTCGGTTCGACGGCCACATCGTGCAGGGACACGTCGACGGCACTGGCGTCGTCGTCGCCGTGACAGAGGAGGCAGAGGCGCTGATGGTCGCTGTGGACGCCCCACCAGACTTGTTGCACTATGTAGTGCAAAAGGGATTCGTGGCTGTGGACGGTACGAGTTTGACGGTTGTAGACTGTAGCGAAGATAGGTTTACATTCACCGCCATACCCTACACTAGAGAGAATACGGTCATTGGATCTCGCAATCCGGGCGACCGTGTAAACATCGAAGTAGACATTCTGGCGAAGTACGTCGAACGCCTGACCGCCGCCGTCCGATAGGCGAATAGACAGAGTAATGCCACAGATATCCGTCGAACAAGCCATAGACGATATTCGCGATGGGAAGATGGTCATCATCGTTGATGATGAGAACCGTGAGAACGAGGGCGACCTGGTCATGGCCGCCGAAAAGGTCACCCCGGAGGCCGTGAACTTCATGGTCTCCCAGGGGCGTGGTCTGGTTTGCGTCCCGATGGAGACCCAGCGTCTTCGTGATCTAGAGCTCCCGATGATGGTTCTCGACAACACAGCCAGGCTAAGCACGGCATTTACGGTATCTGTCGACGCTCTGAAGGGCACCACCACAGGCATATCGGCACAGGATAGGGCCACGACAGTGAAGGCGCTGATAGACTCCAAGACACGTCCCCAGGACCTCGGCAAGCCTGGTCACGTTTTCCCATTACGCTATGCCGAGGGCGGCGTACTGGTCAGAGCCGGCCACACGGAGGCCGCCGTCGATCTGCCACGCATGGCAGGGCTATACCCGGCAGGGATGCTCTGCGAGGTCATGGCGGAGGACGGCAACATGGCACGCATGCCTCAACTAGAGGAATTTTCGGCCAAACACGGAATTGGGATCACGACAATAGGCGACATCATCGCCTACCGACGCCGTCGTGAGAAGCTCGTTGAGCGGGTTGCGGAGGCTCGTCTGCCCACCAAGTACGGTGTTTTCGAGGCCATTTCGTACAGGAGCATGGTGGACAAGGACGAGCATGTGGTGCTGGTGATGGGCGATATCAAGGCAGATGAGCCTACGTTGATTCGCGTTCACAGTGAGTGCCTCACAAGCGACGTCTTCGGTAGTATCCGCTGCGACTGCGGCGACCAGGTAGACCTTGCGCAGCATGCCATTGCCGCGGAGGGCAAGGGCGTGTTTGTGTACATGCGCCAGGAGGGCCGTGGCATCGGCATCCACAACAAGCTCAAAGCCTACGACCTTCAGGACGACGGCCTCGATACTGTCGACGCCAACGTCAGACTCGGTTTTGGCCCCGATATTCGTCACTATGGCATCTGCGCGCAGATACTTATTGACTTGGGCGTGGGCAAGATGCGCGTCATGACAAACAATCCAAAGAAACTGGCTGGTTTGGAGGGTTACGGTACCCTAGAAGTTGTCGGGCAGGTGCCCATCAAGGTACAACCCAACAGCGAAAACGCACGATATCTTGAGACCAAGCGCAAGCGAATGGGCCACCTTTTGGACGAAGCCGATACCAATGGAGGCCGGTCCTGATGGTCTCCAGTCTGCGGGGGAACCTGAAGGGCAGGGGACTGAGGGTTGGTGTCGTGGTCGCCCGTTTCAACGAAAGCATCACTTCACGACTTCTGGAGGGCTGCGAGGCCGCTCTTTCCAAATGTGAAGTGGCGTCGGACGATGTCACGGTGGCGAGCGTGCCGGGGTCCTTCGAACTCCCTGTGACGGCAAAGCGAATGGCCGAATCGGGGCGATTCGACGCTGTTGTTTGCCTCGGCGCAGTAATACGAGGTGAGACCGACCACTACGAACACGTCGGCGGTCAGGCGGCACGGGGTATCGTGGACGCGGCCCTCGCCACCGGCGTCCCAGTAGTGTTCGGTGTGCTGACCACGAACACAGTAGAGCAGGCCGTCGCCCGCGCGGGCGGAGAGCATGGCAAACAGGTCGAGTCGGCCGTGGCTCAGCAAAAACCTGAGCTTGGAGAAACCCCCGGTGACGGCGTAGAAGGCAATGCGGGATACAGCGCTGGACTTACAGCAGTGGAGATGGCTAACCTGCTATCAGCTCTGGACGTCAACGGTGCGTGACAGGACCTCCGGAGGTCGGTGTAGGGGCGGGTCTGTGACCCGCCTTTTTGCAATAGGGAATATCTAGGAGGCGTCGTTTTGTCGGACGCGCTCATATCGGAACTGGTGACAGGCAGCCGACGGGCATTGGCCAGACTTCTCACTACTATCGAGCGAGACCCCTTCCAAGCGCCCGCCG
The DNA here is from genome assembly GCA_030740335.1 of SAR202 cluster bacterium. The sequence continues at coordinate 4,206 of JASLXL010000130.1, forward strand.
TGATGAATGCACTTCACGCCCATGTCGGGAACGCCTACCGCATCGGATTGACCGGGCCCCCTGGTGCGGGAAAAAGCACGATTGTCGACGGCCTAGTGAGGCTTATCAGGGCAACCGGACAGACAGTTGGGATCGTGGCCGTCGACCCCACAAGCGCCTTTAGCGGTGGCGCCGTACTGGGGGACAGGGTCAGGATGCGGCGCCACAGTCTCGACGAGGGCGTATTCATTCGGAGCCTTGCCACCAGGGGAGCTCGTGGAGGCCTGTCCCGGGCTGCAGGCGCTGCCGTCGTAGTGATGGATGCCTTCGGCATGGACTTCGTCATCGTAGAGTCCGTGGGCGTCGGCCAAACCGAGATGGACATCATGGGCATCGCAGACACAGTAGTGGTCGCCCTGGTGCCCGAGTCCGGCGATGGGGTGCAGGCTCTGAAGGCCGGCCTCATTGAGATCGCCGACGTGGTCGTTGTCAACAAGGCGGACCGTCCGGGGGCCGAAGGCCTCGCTGTGACCGTCGAGGGCGAGCTAATGGTTCGTGATAACAGCACATGGTGGATGCCGCCGGTCCTGCTCACGCGGGCTCACCGCGGTCTTGGTCTCGAGGAGCTTCTCGAAAAAATAGGTGAACACCGTGAAGCTACCAAGAAGACATCGAACCTGGAGCAGCGTCGCTCCGAGCGTCGTCGTCGCCAATTTGCCAGGGTGGTCCGCGATGCCGTGGACGAGGCAGTAGGTAAGTTGGACATGGAGGACGGTAGGCTCGGGGATATCCTTGCCCGCGTAGAGCGAGGCGAAATCGACCCGGAATCCGCGGCCGCCCAGGCGTTCAGTGAGGGAGATCTACTCTCCAGGCTTGCCTGTGATCTCGGTTCTGCGACCTGATTCTAACCCGAGAGAATATGTACCCAGACCTTCGTTCCCCTCTGCGCTCTTCGGGCCATTCGCGGTCAAACTCCGTCGAATCCCAAGGCCAATCATCGGCTGCGAAAGTCGAACAAGGGTGCCCACGGCACCCTTGAAGAAAGTGGGTTTCGCTGCTAGAATTGGGACATACTGGGGATTCGTCTAGTGGTAGGACGACAGACTCTGGCTCTGTAAGCCGAGGTTCGAATCCTCGATCCCCAGCCACTCCCTTTTTGACATAAATCACGTGGCGCGTTCGTCTAGCGGCCAAGGACACCGCCCTCTCAAGGCGGAGATCACGGGTTCGAATCCCGTACGCGCTACCACCCCTTTTGTAGCTATTGCTCCTCTTGAGGGCTGTGCTACAACCACCGGGTATTCCTAGGCACTTAATTTCACCATTCGATCGACAGAGAAGCGATTCTGTTCTGCCCATGGCAACGCTTACTCACAGTAGTACTTCATCAATACTTGATGAGCCCCGCCTACCCGCGGAGGACAACGTCAGGCCACGCCAACTCTTCGGCCACATCGCGGAGTACGCGTAATCAGCGATGTGCCTACTCGCCTAGTGGGATGTCAGGGTTGGTTGCGTCTATTGCCGATGAGACCGTAGAATCGGCGCGATCACTAGACCAAGATGGTGCAAAGAAACACTGATCCGACAAAATTGCCTTAACCAAGGAGGTAGAGCGTGACATACGGTTATATGCCCGGCCCCGGTCAAGTAGACGTCGATATTACGATTCCAAGTGGTCAGCACGTGACGGGCGGCGCAATCGGAATTCTTGTTTTGACTCTTGCGTATCCGTTGCTGCCTGGTAACGTCGCGAATGCGAGCACCTACGATTATCCGGTGCTGTTCAAGGTGCTGGAGGGGACCGACATACCGCAGATCCTGGGAGCCGATCCAAGCCTGCTTGACAAGGTAATCGAAGGTGGGAGAGAGTTGGAACGACAGGGCGCTCGCGCGGTTATCGGCGCATGTGGGTATTTCGCGAACTACCAAAAAGAGGCGGCAGATGCCCTAAAGATCCCGACTTTCCTGTCCAGCCTCGTCCAGATCCCGGTCATACGTCAGTCGCTGAAGCCTGGGCAGAAGGTCGGGGTTATCTGCGCTGACCGCCCGTCCTTGACACCCAGCGCCTTGTACCAGTGCGGAGTAGATGATTTGGACAGTCTGGTGATCTACGGTGCGCAGGATCTGCCTGAGTTCAGAAACATCTTGGACGGTACCGGGCATCTCAACAGTCACCAGTTGGAACAGGAACTGGTTGGTCTAGCAAAACAGATGGTCGAAGAGAACCCCGATATTGGCGCTATTTTGCTCGAGTGCAGCGACATGCCGCCTTACGCGTGGGCGGTCCAGAATGTCACCAGGCTTCCGGTCTTTGATTTCATTACCATGATCAACTGGATCCACGGGGCAGTGGTGCGGAGGCCGTTCTCAGGATTCATGTAGGAACCCCAGCAGCCGTACCCCTCTAAAGGCGAGACCTGGCTGAGTTGATGTTGGATCGATGTTCAAGGAGAGTGACGCCTCATCTTGACACCGGGTGCGGCGCGACTGGGCTACACCATCAAGCTGCTGGCGAGCGCAAGCGAAGATCGAGGCGCAATCTGTCTCAGGGTCCACCCAGCCTT
>JASLXL010000131.1 GCA_030740335.1 SAR202 cluster bacterium
CCGCACCCGAGGGAGTTTACCGTAGAGGATGTAGCTCACCGCAAAGGCCAGCAGCCCCATCGCCAGGCCGATCACCGCCCCACGAGTGCCACTGCGAACAAGCATGAGCCCGTCCAGCGCGATTATCGCTACCCAGAAGACTTGCCACCAAATGATACCGAGTCCCGTAAATCCGCTGGATTTGGCCCTGGTGCGTCTCCGGCTGACCTCCACCCTCCGAGATATCTGAGGCCGGCTCCGTTCGTCGGGCCGGACCATCGAATGGGCCAGGAACGCAAGTGCAATCAGAATGTTTACCAACATATATGCGCCCACGAAAGTGGCGTTTCCAAGCGTGATGTTGATCCTTCCGCCGCCCGACAAATATCCGAACACGGAGATATCGTTCATCTGGGCAAGGCCCAATAGACCCATGATGAAGCTGATAGCCAGGTTAAATTGGAGGAGGGCTTTCCAGTCACGAAACGACCTGAAGACCGAGACCGCCACGACGGTGAATGCGAACCAGTGGGCCAGGTCGATCCATCCCTGCATGCGCTCGTACGTCGACCACAGACTCCTCTGAGGACTCACGCCCAGAAGAGACGATATCAGCACAATCAACACGTAGGCAGCCAGAGCGGCGACAATCCACGATCGCGGCGGCCGGTGAGATGGATACCAGAAGGCTAGCACCAGCCAGAGAACGAAGGCTATCTCGACGAGAGAGCGAATGTAGAGGGCTTTGCCTACAATGAAAGGGAAAAAGGTGGCGGGAAGGGGCGATGCCATCACAATGAGCGGAGCCACGAAGACAAGTACCACTGCCGTTCTGACAGCCGTGGCCAGTCCATTTTCCATATTATAGGTGGAGGAATCAGGCATGTTTGCCCGTCAAAGTTCTGTTTGCGTTGACCAGATCACGTACGATTCTATGTGAGTGTGGTGCCGTGGTCAATTTTATCCACAGGGCCGCGTTCCACGGGTTTGGAGGTAAACCCACGCGCTCCAACACAGGTCAATTGGCCAGCGCCATAGATGCCAGCGTCTGCCTCAGCCCATCTTCAAGTGTTGTGTGCGGCACCCATCCCAATTCTCGCCGGGCCCTAGATACGTCAAGTACGACGTGCTCTACATCGCCGGGCCGGGGGGCGCCGTATACGGGGAGAAGCGGGTACTCGGTCTCCTTCGCCATTAGTTGAAAAAGCTCGTTTACCGATGTCCCTACTCCTGATCCGATGTTTACCGTCACCGACTTCCGCCCTTCCAAGGCGATCCGATGTGCACGCGCCACATCGCCAACGTATACATAGTCGCGGGTCTGCTTGCCGTCGCCAAAGATTACCAGGCCCTCCTCCCTGATCATTCGGCCTCCGAAGATCGCCACCACGCCCGCTTCGCCTTCTGGGTCCTGGCGCGGACCATAGACATTGGCGAGCCTTAGCACCTTTAGAGGGATCGTGGCAGGCAAAATTAATCGGAGGTACTGCTCCAAAGTCCATTTGCTGAGCCCATAAGGACTGGCGGGTCGAATGGGGTGAGATTCGTCACATGGTAGGTAGTCAGGCACACCATACAGTGCTCCACCGGTGTTGATGTACACAAAACGGGGACAGGTCGATTCGGCTGCCGCCCGGGCGACGTTGATACCACCCACAATATTCGTTCCGGCGTCCTGCCATGGGTTTGCCACGGATCCTGGGACCGATATCTGGGCTGCGAGGTGGCTGATCGCGTCAGGGCGGAACGCCAGCATAACTTCACGCAACCCGGGATCGCCAACGTCCATCCTTTCCAAGCGCGCCCCCTTCGGTAGGTTGGACTCCTTGCCTGTGGATAGGTTGTCTACGACCAGTACCTGATGGCCGTCAGCTAACAACGTGTCCACGATATGGGATCCGATGAAGCCTGCGCCGCCTGTCACTAATACCTTCAATATCGACGCCCCTGTTGTTGTCAGTCTGTATTCAAACAACGCTGGAAATCACGATAAGTATAGTCTGCTACAAAGCACCGTATCAACCAAATGCAAGGCGGGATAACCGGTCAGGTTGAACAAGGTTCTCCGATTATCTATCATGATTGAAGCTATCTAGGTGGTGGGAATGAACGGTGATAAAGGGCTGATTGCGGAGCTGGAAGCAGTAGTCGGTACTGACTACGTAGTGTCGCGATCGCAAGATCTCGTGGTCTACGAGTACGACGGCTCGGTCGACAAGGCCATGCCCGCCGCGGTCGTCCTGCCGTCCTCAACCGATGAGGTCTCCGCGGTGGTGGCTATCGCTGCGCGCCATGGCATTCCAGTCGTTGCTCGGGGCGCCGGCACAGGTCTGAGTGGCGGCGCGGTAGCGCAGCACGGTGGGATCGTGCTTGCAGTCACTCGTATGAATCGCATTATCGAGATTGACACGATCAACTCCCTGGCGGTGGTTGAACCCGGTGTCATCAATCTGGATATCTCTCACGCAACCGCGGTCCATGGCCTCTACTTCGGACCGGACCCATCGAGCCAACGAGTCTGCACGATCGGGGGCAACGTGGCGGAGAACTCAGGCGGCCCCCACTGTCTCGCATACGGCGTAACCACGAACCACGTGCTTGGCATGGAGGTAGTCCTCGCGGACGGGTCGGTGCACTGGCTTGGCGACCGCACGAGGGAGACCGTTGGGTATGACCTGCGCGGCACGGTCATCGGATCCGAAGGAACCCTGGCTATAGTGACCAAGATCGTCGTGCGGCTCCTAAAAGAGCCCGAATCGGTTCGGACGCTGTTGGCGGTCTATTCCACAATCGAGGACGCCAGTTCTGCGGTATCGGGAATCATAGCAGCCGGTATCGTGCCTGCCGCTCTCGAGATGATGGATTCGTTGTGCATTAAGGCAGCCGAGGAGTCGGTGCAAGCGGGATATCCCAAGAGCGCCGGAGCAGTCTTGCTAGTAGAGGTCGATGGTCTTGTGGAGGCGGTCGAAGAGGAGGCAGCCGAAATCGAAAGTGTCTGCCAGTCTTTCAAACCGATGGAATTTCGAATAGCGACAGACCCTACGGAACGGGCAAGGCTGTGGGCTGCTCGCAAGGGAGTACTGGGAGCCCTCGGCAGGCTCGCTCCGAACTACTACCTTGTGGACGGAACTATACCTCGAACCAGGCTATTAGAAGTGCTAAGCGCCATTGAGAAGATTAGCGAGAGCGTCGATCTCCCCATAGCAAATTTGCTGCACGCAGGCGACGGCAATCTGCACCCTGCTGTGCTCTTCGACGAACGCGACCCGGACGAACTGCGCCGAGCGCTGCACGCAGGGAGCGAAATACTAAAGCTATGTGTGGTAACGGGAGGGGTCCTCTCGGGTGAACATGGCATCGGGCTTGAAAAACAAGAGTACATGCCGTTGATGTTCTCCGATGCGGACCTGCATGCCATGGCCGGGTTGGCAGACGCTTTCGAGACTGGCGGCAGGTTTAACCCGGGCAAGATATTCCCTAGGGGCCATAAACACGAGCTCGGCTCTCAGGCTGGTTCGGTGTCACGCCTGGGTGCGGGGGCGTACCTCTAGTGAACAGCCAATCCGTATGGTCCACCCCCTCCAG
>JASLXL010000132.1 GCA_030740335.1 SAR202 cluster bacterium
CGACGACTTGTCGAAGCGCAGGAAGGTGCTGGAAGCCCAGCGGGCCTCGGTTCAGATGGCTCCAAGGCCGAGCTTCAATGACGTTGATACCGATGGCCTTCAGCGAGTCTGCGCAGGTGTGGCCGACTGGGTTGACCAGGCGGATAACAAAGACCGCCGTCTAGCGCTGGAAGCGCTCCAAGTGTCCATCTCAGCTACGAAAGGAGCGGCAACGATGTCAGGAGTGTTGCCTACCGACACTCCTGGATTTATCACAGATGAACAGTCATCCCAATGTTTGTACAGTGGTGACCAAATCCGTAGCTGAATCGGCGTCTATCAGGGGTATCACTCCCTCGACCCGGCCTAGAATCCCCTCAAGTTAGCGTTAGGAGGAACAGATGGCGGAGCAACTACCGGACAGGGCGCGCGTGGTCGTTATAGGAGCCGGAATCGTCGGCGCCAGTGTCGTCTACCACCTCACCAAGCTGGGTATAGAGGACCTGGTACTACTGGAGCGCAGCACCCTGGCCAGCGGCACTACCGGCCACGGAGCGGGCCTGGTGACTCAGCTCCGCCACTCCCGGTCGCTGACCGACATCTCGCGGCAGGGTGTCGAACTGTACTCACGGTTGGAGGCCGAGACGGGGCAAGACCCCGGCTTCAAACGGACCGGCAGTATCACCGTCGCGCGCACGCTGGGGCGCCTGGACGAGCTCAAGCGCCAGACATCGATGGCCAGGAGCTTCGGAGTGGAGATGCATACCATCAGCCCGCAAGAGGCGGGTGAGATGTGGCCCCTAATGCGCACCGACGATGTCGTGGGCGCGGTCCACATTCCCGACGATGGCCAGACGGTGCCGGACAGCACGACCATGGCAATGGTCATGGGAGCCCGCAGCCGAGGGGCGACCGTCATAGAGAATACCAGAGTCACCGGAATCAGCCGGCGCTCTGGGGCCGTGTCGGGCGTGTCTACCAGCCGTGGGGAAATCGAGTGCGAGATCATCGTCAATTGTGCGGGGATGTGGGCGCGAGAGATCGGCCTGATGTGCGGTGTGAGCGTCCCTCTACACGCAGCCGATCACGCCTACCTTGTCACCAAACCCATGGATGGCGTGGCGCCCGACATGCCGTCGTTGCGCGACCCTGACGGGTACATTTACTTCAGGCGGGACATCGAAGACCAGGGGGGGCTGCTCATGGGGGGATTCGAACCCGTGGCTAAGCCTTGGGGTATGGACGGCATCCCGGACGACTTCGCGAATGACATGTTGAAGCGCGACTGGAACCCCTACATGATCTTTCTGGAGAAGGCCGTAGAGCGAATCCCGGCCATGGAAGATGTCGAGATCATCAGGTTCCTCGTGGGGCCTGAGAGCTTCACGCCGGACAACCACTACATCTTGGGAGAGGCGCCTGAGCTGCGGAATTTTTTCGTGGCGGCAGGCCTGAACTCGAGCGGAATCGCCTCGGCGGCAGGTACCGGTAAGGCCCTGGCCGAGTGGATCGTTGAGGGCGAGCCCACACAAGACCTGACCGAGGTGGACATCAGGCGCTTTCACCCCTTTCAGAACAACTCCACCTACCTGTACGACCGGACCGTCGAAAGCCTGGGACTCCTGTACGGCATGCACTGGCCCGAGCTCCAGCCTCAGAGCGCAAGAGGGGCCAGGAGGTCCGCGCTGCACGACCGTCTCCAGTCCCGTGGAGCCTGTTTTGCCACCGCCGCCGGATGGGAGCGGCCCAACTGGTTCGCCCCCGATGGTGTCGAGCCCAGGGACGAGCACTCATTCGGACGCCAGAACTGGTTCCCATACACGTCCGAGGAGCATCGGGCAGTGCGGGAAGCCGTCGGCCTCTTCGACCAGTCGTCGTTCGCGAAGTTTCTGCTGCAGGGCAGGGACTCGGAGTCGGTACTCCAGCGCCTTTGCGCAAACGACGTCGGCGTGGAGCCGGGAACAGTCGTCTATACGGCTATGCTCAATTCACGGGGTGGCATAGAGTCAGACCTCACGATCACCCGCACAGCCGAGGATGGGTACTTGATCGTCACCGGCGGGGCGACCACTACACGTACTCTGGACTGGATTCGGCGCAACACGCCGGACGACGCCCGCGCGTTCGTGACCGACGTTACCTCCGGCTACGGCGTACTCGGGCTGATGGGCCCTCGCTCCCGCGAACTGCTGGCGCAGGTGACCGGCTCGGACATCTCCAACAGGGCGTTCCCGTTCCTGGCATCACGAGAGATAAATATCGGCTACGCGACCGTTCGCGCCACTCGCATCACCTACGTCGGCGAGTTGGGCTGGGAGATATACGTCCCGACGGAGTTTCTCGTAAACGTCTACGAGGCGATCCTGACGGCTGGCGAAGGTCTCGGGCTGCGCCACGCGGGTTATCGCGCCATGGACTCGCTGCGAATCGAGAAGGCCTACCGAGCTTGGGGACTCGACATCACCGACCAGGAGACGCCTCTGGAAGCAGGGCTGGGCTTCGCCGTGGCCTTGGACAAGGGATCCGACTTCATCGGAAAGGACGCGCTCATGCGACAACGCGAGAGTGTACTGGACCAAAGGCTGGCCGTCTTCACCCTTGATGATGCGGAGCCGTACATACTGGGAAACGAGCCCATCTTCCGAGACGGCAAGATGGTCGGACGCATCACCTCGGGGCATTTTGGGCACACTATCGGCCGTTCGATAGGATTGGGCTACGTCGAGCACGAGGGCGGAGTGGACACCGAATTTATCCGGTCGGGCTCGTACGAACTAGAGTTGTCCACGGAGCGCTTCCCGGCCTCGGCAAGTCTGAGACCGCCCTACGACCCCAAGAGCGAGCGCGTTCGGAGTTAGAGGGTGCCTTTTGAGCGGTGTCTCTGAGACCCCAAGCTATCACTCTGAATGCAGTGAAGAATCTAGGGCCGCCATCGCGAGTCGACACGGGTCGCCGGGAACCGCTTTGGATTCCTCGTCGTGCCCCCTCGGAAAGACCTTGCGGCGTGTTTTGCGGGTAGGTCGCCGCCCATAAATAAACTTGGCCTGTTGGCGGCACTCGTAGCGGGGATGCTCATGGTGCTGGTCATAGCCCTGCGGCTGACCTCGGGCAGCAGACCGGCAGCTAGGCCGTAGGTCCCTCCGCTATACTGCCCCCAGAGGCAGAGTGGTGCGGGGCATGATGAGACATACGGCTGTAGTCGCTCTGGGTTTTCTGTTCTTGGTGCTGGGAGTTAGCTCCTGCGGCAGCACGCCTGAGATCACGCCGTACGAGTCGAGCTCGCTGGACCGCTACGTCGACGCGCCCGACGAGACGTACGGTTGGGAGCGTGTCGGAGAGCCTAAGGTCTCGGGCGCCTTCAACGTTCATGACCTCCGCCTAGTGTCCCAGGAGTGGAACGGCGGCGAGTGGCGCCACAAGCTACGGATCTTCTTCCCGCACAAGCTGGCGACCTCACCTACGATGGTCCTGCTTCTGATCGTGGGTAGCGGTGACGGCGACGAGGAGATAGAACTTGGCGCACTGCTTGTAAACGCCATCGGCGCGCCGGTAGCGGTTCTGCATGACGTTCCCAACCAGCCGCTGCTCGGCGGCCTGAGGGAAGACGCACTGATCGCAGAGACCTTGGTTCGTTTCCTGGAGTCCGGAGATGACCAGTGGCCATTGCTGCTCCCGATGGTGAAGAGCGCCGTCCGGGCCATGGATGCCATCGAGAATTTCGTGAAGGTGGACCTCGGCACCCGGACGTCCGGATTCGTCGTGACCGGCGGCTCCAAGCGGGCGTGGACCACCTGGCTGGCAGCGGCCGTCGACCCTCGCGTCAAGGCCATCGCGCCGATCTCTTACGACTACCTGAACTTGATCGCCCAGATGAGGCACCAGACCCAGACGTGGGGCCGGTTCAGCGAGAAAATATCGGACTACACTCGGAAGGGAATCGCCGACCGGCTGGTTTCGGGTGACGATATGGCCCGTAGGCTATCGGAGATCGTGGACCCCTACGAGTATCGCGATCGCATCACTGTGCCCAAGCTTATGATCGTGGGAACCAACGACAGGTACTGGCCGCTGGATGCGATGAACCTGTACTACGCAGATTTGCGGGGCGAACGGTACATACAGTACCTGCCCAACGCGGACCACGGTCTTGACTCCGGGAGACTCAATGCCGTGGCGGACATCGTGGCGTTCTTCTTGAAGACCGACAACCGCCTCAGCTTCCCGAACCTGGCGTGGGAGTTCTCAGAAAAGAAAGACTACGTCGACCTTACGGTGAACTCAGATATCGAACCGTCCGCGATACGGGTGTGGCTAGCGCGTTCAGAGACGCGGGACTTCCGAGACGCGACGTGGCAAGCGGTGGCCCTAACCAAGTCCGACCGGGAGTACACATATCGGCTCGACACGTCGGAAGAGGGCTTTGTCGCGATATTGGCCGAGGCGGTCTACGGTGAGGGCGGCAGCCAGTTCTACCTGTCGACCAACGTGCGGGTCTTCTAGTCGGACTGGCCTGACTGCCGAAGGCCAGATGCGAACCGGCACGCGGTTTAATCCCCCTCGGTTTTGGAGTTGTACAGTGCCTGTTTTGGCCTGTATCGGCCCGTCCCAGAGAATACCTCTCCGTACCATGACAAAGGGGTTAGTGGTGTTAACCCGTCACAACCCGTACCGGCCAGTCCCTGACAGTTCGTGACCATTTTGTGACCATTTCGTGACCAAGATTTGTGGGTCACGCCAACACCGACTCCTCTGCCCATCACACCACATCTCCTTGCTCTCTAGGCGTATACTGCCCCCAGAGGCGTATTGATGAAATACTTATTCGCTTTCGTCCTTCTCGGTGTGGGGCTTGCAGTCGGAGACTGTTTTCCTGACATCGACCAGCATACTGGTCTGCTATTGCACCGGTCGATTGTCACCCACGGGCCGCTCGTCCCTCTTATCGCTGTCGCCATAGCGGCAACCTCTCGTACGATTCTACTGCGCTGGTTTGCTCTAGGACTGGTCGTTGGTTTCGCCGTCCACTTGAGTTTCGACCTGTTTCCGAAAGGCTGGTCGGGTTTCGCGCTCATCAGCATTCCAGTCTACGGCTGGACAGCTCCTTGGTTCTCTGCCACATGGATAGCTATCAGCACCGTCCTCTGCACTTACCTGGCTTTCAAGCTGGTAAAGAACGGTCTTGATGGCTTTCTTCTCATAATGTTGCTGATATTCTCGTTCGGCTACATAAGCATCAGCGAGGATGCGTTCTTGAGGCCAGCGGCTACGCTTACTGTCTCTGCCGCCATCGCGTTTATCCCGACTGTTCGCCGCGCATTATCCCCCTAGCCTATACTGCCCCCAGAGGCAGGGTTGTGCGGGGGTGGTGGGTGGAGCCTAACGGCTAGAAGTGCCGTGGGGATCAGCCCCGAACACCGGCCTCCGCTCCGGCCCCGCCGCCGTTACCGACCGCATCCTTCTCGGCCCCGTAGATCATCTTCGCCATGTTTCCGCTCGCCGCCGCGATCGAGAACGTCACCTCACTGCCGTCGAGATGAAGGGCGCGCTGGTCCACGCGGTATAGCACTTGTCAGAGGGAGAAAAGGCGTTGGGGCTATGGCGGATGGCTTTCGGTTTGGCGATAGGACTAGGCAACCTGTCACGGCCATGGGGGTAGGGAATGTTTACGCACGTCTCACCAGACCTTACATACTGTGATTGACTCTGTTCCGGAGAGGCGAGGTGTACAATCGTCAACGGCAAGGAAAGGGGTGTTCTCTGGACGTTAGCATCTGAAATGGGAATCTCGGCTGCATGGGAAATCTCGGTTAAGGTCAGACCTTTGGAACGGAGGTAATCCGATGTTCAGGCATAGCACTCGCCGGCTGCAACTAGGTACAGCGCTCCTTCTTGCGCTGATTATCGCCGGATGCTCCAGTAGCGACGAGGGCGGTGGCGCCCCTGCCGCAGTAGCGGACACCGGTAGTGGAGGCGACGAAGCTACCGGGGAGTTCGTGCTCAAGCAGACTTTCGACATGGGCATCGAGGTCACGAGCCCGGTGTTCAACCGCATCCGGCGCATCCCGAAGAACTACGTGTGCCCTGGCGGCGCACCGGTCAAGGGGCAGTCCTTCGAGCAGAATCCAGAGAAATACATCGGCCGTGAGAACATCTCGCCGCCGCTCGACTGGACCGGCATCCCCGAGGGTACTCAGAGCATCGCGCTAATAATGGACAGCGATGAGTTCGCCCACGAGGCAGACCCCGACGCTCGCTGGACGCACTGGATTATCTGGAACCTGCCGCCCGACACGGCGAGCCTGGCGGAGCGCGTCGCCACCACCACCGAGGTTGTAGACCTCGGCCCCAACGTCCGACAGGGCACCAACGACGTGAAAACCATCGGCTACACCGGTCCCTGCCCTCTGCCCACGACGTATCGACCCGTGCACGGCAAGGTCAAGCTCGTCTTCGAGTACGTGTTCAACGTCTACGCCCTGGACACTGTGCTCGATCTGCCGGGCGGCGCCACCCGGGCCGAGTTCATGCAAGCGATCGACGGTCACGTCCTGTCCGGCGGAGTCATTCGGGGCGAGTTCGTCGCCAGCAAGCAGATGAACTAGGCCTCCGCCCCGTGCGGTGCCCTCCAATTCAGGTCCGCGCTCACGAAGCTCCCACCTGCAACGTATCCGACAGGAGTAAAAGAATGCCCCCTGAGAGCCTTTGAGCAGGGACAGAAGAAAAAGTAGCAGTGGACTATCTACCAGATATTGAATGCCATAGTCGCTGATTAAGAGGGGCCTTTCTCACAACAGTCTTAATAGCATCCTCGCTATTCACCATGCTAGCCCCGCAGCCCTAGCTACTACCAGCCCCGCCTAAGCCCCATCCGCCTCTCCTTGGCCCCTAGGCTATACTGCCCCCAAGAGGCAGGGTTATTCTGGGTGGTGGGTGCCCGGTTGGGATATGGGCGCCCCTAGATTCTTGGTAAGAAAAACTAACTCTAGAGAGGTAAGGTAAATACCTAAAGTGGATCAAATTCATAGAGCGATATATCCGGGCAAACACAAGCAATTGTTTCTGGATGACTATTCTATAGAAAGTGGAACTGGTTTAAGTCGCACCCTTCACCAGCCTCAAAAACATGGGCCAGTGTTGAACGCGGATTTGTCGGCGAAACAAACCGCCGTCCAGAGTCGGTCAGCACCTCAGTGGAACCCTGAAAAACAAGTCTGGGAATGGTGGTACTGGTCATTCTATGACGAACCTAACGCAACTTCTGAAAGCCTGGCCCACTACGCTATTTCTTCTGATGGTGTTAAGTGGGAAAAACCTTCGCTCGGCCTGTGTGAAGGTAAAGCGCATGGAGACAACAACGTGATCTCTGGTGCCGGACATCATGATAAAACTGTCTATCATGTCGTGCGCGATGAGTTAGAAGAAAACCCAGAGAAGCGATATAAAGGTTTATTCGGAACAAAGGACAGATGGATAGGGTTTTCACCGGATGGCTTAAACTGGACGATGCCCGACATTTCTCCTGTCCCAAGCCAAGACGAGTCCCATCTTTGTTATGACATCATCTCTAACCAGTACCTAGCCACGGTAAAGCAATCCACGGAATGGGGGAGGTCAGTTTATCTCGCC
>JASLXL010000133.1 GCA_030740335.1 SAR202 cluster bacterium
CCAGTGCCAGTAGTGCCTTATGTCTTATAGCTGTGAGCATAACCCTGCCTCTGGGGCAGTATATCCTAGGGCGTATGCCTTGGCACTAGCTGCATTAATGCATAGCTACACGTGACAGACATTGAGGGCAAAAGGGGCGTGTCGGGGAGCGGGAGCGGGGCTGGTGGGTGGGTAGCGAGGGTGCTGTTAAGCCTTATAAATCAATAGTGCGGTAACAGAAGTCTAGTGGAAGCTATTGGTCTGTCGGAGTTAGGTGTATTTTGTCTAATCCATTGAATTTGGGAACAGAGACAATCTTACATGTCCACTTCAAACAGCCCTAACTTGCCTCCACACATGATTGGATGGCCCCAAAAAAGAGGTCGAAGATGGGCATGACGCTCTTCCGTATCCTATGACTCCAAGCTAGAGAGGTCTGCCCCATGAGTCCATCTTGGGCTCAGGCGGCATCGAAATGGTTCGGCCTTCGTAGATCGATTGTGCGACCGCCTCGCAGAACTCCATGTAGCGGACGCCCTCAGCGAAGTCCGGGGCCACGGGCGTGCCGTTGCGGATGGCCTCAATGAACTCGGCGTCCATGGTCCGGTCTCGTTGCTCTTCGGCCGGCATCTCGATAGGGTGCATCTCCGTCTCACCCTCGGTCATGCCTGCCAGTTCCTCGTCCTCGACCATGCCGCCCGGCTTTTCGACGAGAAGCTTGTAGTCAAGGACACCGCGAGTGCCGTATATCTCTATGGAGCTTCCCGGCCCCCGGGGAACTCGGAACGACACGTGGAAGCTGGCAGTAGCCACACCCTGCAGCTCCGCGGCGATTGACAGCGACTGCGGTACGGAGAGTAGGTCCTCGCCGGTGGCCGCCGTCACTGACCTTGCAGGCTCTATCCAGCGGTAGATTACCTCCGCCATTATCCCCAGCATCATCGTGTTAACACCGACGACCTCCGAGTCCACTAGCCAGGCACCAGCCTCCGAAATGACAGGAACCAGAGACGTGACGCGGACCTCCAATATATCTCCGACGTAGCCCTCGTCCTGGAGCAGCCTCCGCATGACTCTGTCGCCCTTAAGCCCGAACCCTGCGGCGTACAACGAGGTGACCAGGTCCGTAGCCTTGGATGCCTCGAGCATCTGAAGTGCCTCGCTCAAGTTGCGGGCCATGCGCGCCTGGCACAACACGTGCTTGCCCGAATCGAGAGCGGCTATGGTCACCGGCAGATGGAGGTTCGGCGGCGTCGCGATCACGACTGCGTCGATGTCCGATGCCTCGACGATCTCCTCCCACCGTTCCACGACCGTAGGGATTCCGAACTCCTTGGCCGCCTTCCGGGATGTCTCCGGGGTACGTGACCAGGCATGTGTAACCTCGACGTCCTCGATCTTCTGTAGAAGGGGGATGTGGCGGTTCTGGGCGATCTTGCCCGCGCCGACGATGCCGACTCGCACGGTCTCTGGCATGGCTATGTTTGCTCCGGCACGGGGCTCTAGAGCCAGTCTCCGCTCTGACTAGCGCGGTGGGTCAGGATACGGAGTTTGTCAGCCTCGTTCAGGTACGGTTCGAACTGCTCGAGGAACTGTTCCAGAGTCTCTTCGGGGGTACCCTCGGTAGTGTCGATGGTGAACTTGTTACGAATAGCCGATCTCTCAAACTCGACCTCGAACTCGTCCGAGACCCGCCCTATGTCCTCCTCGTCTATTACCTGGTTATGGTGAGGGCTCGCCTTCATTCTATCCGCGATTGCCCCCGGTGAAGCCTTGACCAGGACGAGCGGCATCGTCGGAGCGAACTCAAGAATGACCTCCTCAATGTGATCGATCACCGCCTGGCGGGCCCAGGCTTGGTCGCCAACGTAGTAGTCGAAGTACATGGGGGCGTAAATGGCGTTCTCGATGTGCAGTCCGATTGATAAATAGTCAGGGTTTCTTAGCGCATCGGGCTGGACATGATACGTGATGTTATGCCTCTGGAACATCTCCTTGGCCTTAGGAGTCAGCGCTAGGAACTGCTCCTGTTCTTCGGGGGTGAACAGGTTTTCATCGTCGAGCCCCCGATGGCCACTCGTATGAGGGATTTTCCAGTGGTCATGGTAGGCCACCAGCCCCTTGCCCATTACCTCGTTGCTCCAGTGTCGAATCCCTTCCGCTAGAGTGGTCGTTCCGACATACTCGCAACCGATCAGAATCGCCTTCATGTCAACTCCTTTTTGGCGCTACGCTGTCATCTCATCCGCGCAAAAGTATTTGTGTTCCTTCTCAGACTGCGGCCGGCTGAGGGCCACTTCTTCTCCCTCTTCCACCCAACACCACCGCAAGCAGCACGCATCCCAGTACCAGTAGTGCCTTATGTCTTATCCGAGCTAGCATGGGCGTGCCTCTGTGCGCAGTATAGCTTAGGGCGCATGGCTTGGCACTAGCTAGATTAATGCGTAGCTAGCTGTGACAGACATTGGGGGCAAAAGGGGGCGTGTAAGAAGGTGGGGGCGGTGGCTGCTGGATGGGTAGCGGGGGTGCTATTAAGGCTGTTGTGAGGTAGGGTGGGGGGATATATCTTTATACCGGCCCAGTCGCACAGGACAGAAGGAGCGAATAGGTTAATATGAAATGCCAGATATGCGGTAACGACAATGCGGAGTATGATCAGTTCCCTGGAGGAGGAGGGCGATGAGTTGGATAGCTCGGGAGCACGACCCAGACTGGCCGTTCGATTACGTTGCGACCGAGTTCGTGCTTGCGCCGGAGTCGACGGCCCTTTTCGTCATCGATCTCCAGCAGGGAGATATGGTCAAAGATACCGACTATTTTGGTGGGAACTATCCTGATCTGGTCGATTATTGGAACAGCCGGATTGCTGAACTAGTTATGCCGAACACCAAGCGTCTGATCGAAGCATTCCGTAGGCAAGGCCTAAAGATAGTGTACACGAGGAACGGAATGATGACCTCTACCGGAGACGAGTTGACCAAACGACTCCGTCCGAAAGCCACGTCAGGTTACGACCGGTACCCTGGGACTCCCGCCTACGAGATTGCCAAAGAGATCGCCCCTAGGGATGACGAGATGATAATCGACAAACCTATTTCCAGCGCCTTCACCGCTAGTCCGATGGACCATGCTCTCCGCAACATGGGGGTCACCGATATCGTTCTTACCGGTGTTGTCACCGACATGTGCGTGTTCGGGACCGCCCGCGTGGGTGCTGAACTAGGCTACAACGTACTGATTTGTGAAGACGCCTGCGCGTCGTACACTCAGCGTGCCCACGACGAAGCACTGTTAATGCACGCGCGTGTCTTTGGACGCGTGTCCACAACAGACGACGTGCTGTGGGAGATGGACATGGCGTAAGTGGAAACCATTCAGGCCACTGGCAACTGGGTCAGCGAAATCTTTGGATTTGCTGGTTTCCACCATTACAAGCCGCCTAGCTTGTCAACAGGACTCTTAGGGCTATGACGGTTCTTGCTCGCTATTATGTGTGTGAACTTCCATTGAAGGTGTAGGAGTAGTAGGTAGAGAAACAGCCGTGGGGGCAACCAAGGAGGCCTTGGATAATTCAACTCTAGCCTCAATGTCAGCTTCAGACGGCCTGCCACCACACGCAGCCAGCATCACCGCAAGCAGCACGCATCCCAGTACCAGTAGTGCCTTATGTCTTATGCTAGCTAGCATAACCATGCCTCAGTGCGCAGTATATCCGAGGGGGCATGGCTTGGCACTAGCTGCATTAATGCATAGCTACCTGTGACAGACATTGGGGGCAAAAGGGGGCGTGTCTGGAGGTGGGAGCGGTGGTTAATGGGCGGGTAGCGAGGATGTGGTAGAGTCTCCACAGACTCTACCGACGGAGGTAACCAAGACATGTCCAACCCGTGGATCAGCCAAATCAAATACCAAGATCCTGCAACCGGCTTCAACCTTGGTAGCCCAACTCTGGTGAAACTCGATAGCGGGAAACTTCTGGCTGCGCACGATTATCAATGGACAGGGGATTTTCCGAAAACAGAAAATAAGGATAAACGAGGGTATCAAGAGGCTGAAGGGCTTCCTGAAGCCCTATCCCATCACGAAGACATCACG
>JASLXL010000134.1 GCA_030740335.1 SAR202 cluster bacterium
CACTACGGAGTCGAGTTCAAGGGCATTCGAGATGGTGAGGTTTCTGATACAAAGGAGCGTCTGCTCCAGTTCAAGCACAACATCGACGTGGTCATGTCGGTTCTTGACAAAGAGGGCCTTGGCGACTGGCTTGCGGACAGGCTGGTGCAGCTTGGCGATTCAGTCGACGATGAAATGCCCCTCTCGATCGACAGGTCTACCGACGTGTTCCAGGATGAACGACTCAAGGTCGCGAACCTGCCTACCACGGTACAGAACATAAGCGTAAAGAACCCATCTTCCGGTGAGGAGAAAGAAGTCTCTATCAAGCTGTTCGAGGAGCCTGGCAAGAAGGGTGGCCCTCGTCGTACGGTTTCCGAAGTGGTCAAGTGGATGAACTACGTCACCGACAACAAATTCCTTACGATTGCCGCCGACTTGGCCGATTCAATCAACGTAGAGCACGGGGCACTCTGGGGCCACTATGGCCCTGATAACAACCCGACCGGGACACGACTAAAGGCGGCGATCCAAGAGGCAGGAAACGCGTCCACGGCGATAGGTCTGATCAGCCAGTCTGTATCGCTCGATCCCGACAAGCACGTTGGTGTTTGGGCATTGAGTGGGACGTACGGTGCGTTTACGCCCCTCATGTACTTACCTGCAAGGGTTTGGAGCCAACAGAACCAGGACAGCCCATTCCGCACCGGCGTCTTGACTATTCTTGCCGGCCACTCTGGACCGGAGACGGCGGCCGATGCCCGTACTCACTTTGGGATATTCGCTCCCCAGGTTTGGAAGTTGTTTCCCAGGGACCAGGTGATCGTCGTGAACGCCTGGGACTACAACGACGTTGCACCTGCATACTTCGCAGCCGCCGAGATTGCGGCGAGTGATAAGAAGGTCGGTGTGATTGTCCTGGAAGTAGCTCGGCCTGACTTCAATGTTGCTGATAGGTCCACGTTTGCTGACACAGATCTCAAGTCGGCAGCGAAGGGTTTCTACGTGATCAAGGACTTCGATCCCGACAAGCCCAGGCAAGGGTACGTCGTGGTGCAGGGATCATCCTCCACCGTGAACCTTGTTTCCGTGCTGTCCCTCCTTGAGGCACAGGGGATTAACGTCAAGGTGATATCGGCGATCAGCGAGGATCTCTTTAGACGACAGTCGAAGGAGTACCAGGATTCTGTTTTACCGCCCGGGTCCAAGTACGACCTAATGGTGGTAAGCACAGGGACCAAACGGGTCTGGCCAGTCCAGAACGTGGGACCACTGACCGACGACTATTCGTTGGTGTCGGATTGGCATGACGAATGGCTGACAGGTGGACTTGAGCAGGACGTCATCGCGGAGGCTCACCTGGATACTGAGTCAATTCTCGAAGGCGTCAAGCGGTTTGCTTTGGACCACGATACTCGAATCGCATCGCAGAGAGAGCAACTCGCCAGCCTCTAAAAGCAAAAACACGTTATCAAGACGGCAACTTGAGACAAAATTCTTGATCAAGAGTTGCCGCTGGTGGCTGCTCAATTGAGACGGATCACAGTTCTGGGTTTGCCGATCCAGTTTCTAACCGTTGCAGTCGCTAGTGCAGCACTGTTCGTCTATTTGAGCGGTTGGGCAGCGTTTGCCCGGGTCGAGGCCCGTTCTGGTTCGTACCAGGCGGCAGCATTTGGCGAACTAGCATTGCGTAGTAGGTCAGGCGACGATAGTGTCGTCTCCGCAATTAATGCTGAAGAGCAGCCCTGGGAGCGAGTAGCTCTGTTCGTCTGCCCTCTTCATTAATGAGCGACTCTCCACTGACAGACTCGGATCTCACTCCGCCGTCAGACGTCCCGTCGAAAGGCGGGTTGACCTTCTACTGGCACTATGCCTGGGTCATCGTCGCCATCGCTGCGATCATGCAAATGGTCGGCGCTTCCATCCGTATGGCGTTCGGCGTCTTCATAGAACCTCTCAGCCAGGCGTTTCAGTGGGATCAGGGCGACATTACCCTGGCCTACGGAATCAACAGCGTAGTATCGGCCATCGCCTCGCCTGTAGCCGGATGGATAGGGGACCGCTTTGGAGTTCGCAAGGCGATGGTTTTTGGGGCGGTAATGTTTATCGCCGGGATGGTGATCACTGGTGTCATTCAGCAACTTTGGCAGTTCTATGTCGCATTTGGGGTTATCCTTGGCACAGCACAGGCGATTTTCCTGGTTCCCCTTCTGCCGGGTGTCATGCGATGGTACCGGCGCCAACTAGGTTGGGGAATGGGCATATTGATGGCTTCGTGGGGGATTGGCCCCGCCATCGCGGCCCCAATCATGGGACTCATGATCGTTCACCTCGAATGGCAGGGCACGTTTTGGGTCACCGCCGGTGGATCGGCTATCATCATGGCGGTCCTGATCTACCTCTACAAAGATAGCCCTGCAGATATTGGCGCTGAGCCATACGGTGCACTCCCTGGTGAATCGTTCAAAGTAGAGATTGTTATCGACAAGGTCAAGGCCAGGACCTTCGCGTCCTACATGAAGAAGACTTCGGCCTATTACAACATGAGTTCGATCCACTTCCTCGGATGCGTTGGCCACGCAATAATCCTGGTCTACCTGATTCCAATCGCCGTCCAGGAGGGCATCGACCTCGTCGCGGCCGCCACGATACTCGCTATCATGGCCGCAATCAGTGTGCCATCTCGATTTGCCGTGCCGGTACTAGCCGAAAAGGTTGGTGTGCGCGCCATAATGGCGATCTTCTATTTTTTACAGGGCATAACCGTAATCTTGCTCTTTTGGACCCACGAATATTGGATGTTCTACCTGTTTGCTGTCATATTCGGCATAGGATATGGAGGAGAGAGCGGCGGCTTTCCGATCCTGAATCGCAAATACTACGGCCATGCCCCGCAGGGCTCACCGTACGGCTTCCAGATGCTAGGCGCCGGCTTGGGTATGGCGCTTGGGGGGTGGATCGGCGGCGTAATATTCGACATCACGAACGACTACGGCTGGGCCCTTGTGATTTCCATCGTAGCGAGCATCGCGGGCATGGTCTCGATCATTCTTCTCGAACCCACCGACGAATTGATTATCCCTGACTGGGAACTCGATCCATCACCCTCGATCGGCCATTGACCCACCTAGAAGCGATGCCTGTCTTATCTCAATCGACCCCGCTCTGCCTAGTCAGGCGCCAACCTTATCTCAAACTCATCCATCGACAGCCTGTCTCTGGCCTGATCGGTAACACCCACAAATGAAAATCTATAGCTGGCACCTTCCTTTAGGAGAGTGTCGAGGGATGCCGATCCCTCTGAGCGGCCAGTCCAGCTCATGTTCCAAGGACTCTTAGTTCTTTAAAGTAAATGTCTGGAGCTTATCTGCCCATTTGCCGTCGCTGATTTGGAGCGGGTTGGAGACGTAGTGCTATCGAGTGCCATTTGAATGGACCCAGAAGTAGCATTCGTCTCCGGACACATTGAGCCCATCGCCGCGCAGGTAAACTGAAACGTCCGCTCCCCTGAGGTCGACTGCGTCGTCATTGCCCCAACTACGGTAGTAGATCAATGGCAGGATAGATACTGGGGCTTCGGGCGTATCGGCGCTCCATCTGTTTTCGTCGGTCCAAATATAGCCAGAGTCATTGAGTCCATCCGAACGTTCGTGCGTCGTAAGTATGAAAATGTTCTTCCCGGCCGAAACGATGTGGTGGTAATCGTATGAGCACCAGCGTTCGTGTGCTCGCACATTAATTATGACGCACTGTAACTGAAGATTTGTTCCAGACGTGTGTGCGGTCGGTTGATTAACCCGCGCCACGGAGACTCAGCTGACCAATCGATCATAGACCTACGATCGTATATATGCGACTTTGGGTTCGTGATCGTGATGTGTCGTTGCGCCGCTCAAAGGATTGTGTTGTAGACGATCCAGTGCAATCATGTTTAGGTCCGCGGCCGAGTTGGCGACGGTCGTAGAGGTAGTTGGATAAATAGGGTGAATAATTGCCATTGTAGATTAGGAATATTGAGGGGCGGAGTTCGGCTCGGAGCCGACGTTAAGGAAGGCCACAGTAAGACATGACAGTTAGAGCAGGTGCCGCATGAAGCCCTGGGAGACTTTGGCGGTCGCTACTGCGCCCGACGGCAGTCGCTTCGAGCTACAGCGCCATGATACCAACTACGTCATTCTCGCCGATGGTTACGACTTGATGACCAGCTTCGCGCATGGATCAGAGGATGCGATGATGTCGCTTGCGTGCCCACGCCCAAAATCGGATACCTGTGTTCTGGTAGGGGGGCTAGGGATGGGCTACACCCTCGCTGCGACACTCGCACTATTGCCGCCCGAAGGCTCCGTGGTCGTGAGCGAGTTGATTCCGGAGGTGGTCGATTGGAACCGTGGTCCGCTGGGACCTCTGGCTGGCTATCCCCTGGACGATCCGCGGACAGAGCTCGTCGTGGGCGATGTCGTAGATGTCATTCGGGAGAACAATTCGCGGTTCGACGCCATCTTGCTCGACGTGGACAACGGGGTCGATTCATTTACCTTGGCGAGCAACTCAAGACTGTATTCACCGAAGGGGCTCGCAGCTGCACGCCGATCCCTGCGCCCTGGCGGCGCACTCGCGATTTGGTCCGTTGGCATCGAGAAGACCTTTGAACGTACATTCCACGCGGCCGGTTTTGCGGCCTCCACACATCGTGTCAGGGGGCGGGGTAAGCGCGATGGGCACTACTCCATTCTCGTGGGCCGCAAGGGCTAAAGGAAACCGATTCCGCTGGGACAGAACGCAGCGCTATGCGGGGTCAAGACTCCCCGTTGATCTGGTCAGACTTGAGCTCAACCTGCGTGATTATGGCATCGCGCCGAGAGTTGTGATCCTGCCAGATCAGCATGATTGCGGCAAGATCCAGGGTAACGGTGAGCGCGAATAGCGCGAGTCTCAGCCCGAAACAGACCTTACGGCAGAGCGGCTTCATGGTGCTTCCTCCTTGTAGTCATTGCCACCCAGGATATTCGGGAAATACCTTGAAGGCGAGGGTGTTGTCCGATCATTGAACAGGAGGGTATCTTTCCTGGTGGTGGAGTGTGGACACACCCTATACATACCTGGCAAGGCTCACAGGCGTGCGGAGTATCAACCGCGGGCTAGGAATTCGCAGAGAGACGGGCCGTATCTTCGGGTCGGTCAAGTCCTCGCAGCAACAGGCCACCTATAACAAACACCAACCCAATGATTGTCGATACGAGGATCGTTTCGCCCACGAAGAGATTGATGAAGATCAGGGATAGTATTGGATCGAGGTATATCAGATGGCTAACATTGGCAGTAGTCCTGGCCGTCGACAACGCTTTCGACCAGACCACGAACGTTACGCCCATCTCAAAGGCGCCAATGTATGCAGATCCCAGCAATCCACGGGCATCGTCGACGCGAAACTCTGAAAACAGCGACACAGCTACAGTGACGAATATCAGGCCGAACAGGAAGGTGAGGAATAGCTTGGCTACCTCATCGCGCTCGTCCTTCACATTTATGATCCAGTAGAAGGCCCACAGGAATGAGCTGCCGAGCGCCAGGAGTGTTCCTTCTACACTGGTGAAGCTGAAACCGAGCAAATTCCCATGGGTCGATATCACCAACGTTCCGAAAAAGCTGACGAACATGGCAAGGATCGTGTATTTGCCTATCCGCTGCCCCAGCATTGGCACCGAAAGGAGCACGATCACAAGGGGCCAGATCATGTTGAGTGGTTGGGCCTCTTGGGCGGGAAGGAGTGAGTACGCCTTGAACAGGATGATGTAATAGGCGGCTGGGCTGATCAAGCCGAGGCCGGCCGACCTTACGTACTGGCGGAGAGAGTAGGTCTTCAACAGGCCGATATTGCCCTGCGCAACGAGGATGACGAACAGCAAGGAAGTGGACGCCGTGGACGCGTAGAACAGCATCTGGTATACATCCAGGTACCTGAGAGTCAGCTTGAATGCGGATGCGACGGTGGCCCAAAGAAGCACCGCCACGGCTGCGTAGACGTAGGCCTGGGTGTGTCTGTCCATCTTATTCTGGGCGCCTCTGTGCCTTGGCGAGGAGTTGGGCCGTCTTCGCACACTTGAGGCCCGACCAGAAAACCTTTCCGAAGTACCCTTGGTCGGAGTGTGGTGGCGTCGGACTTAATATAGCTGCACGGTGAGTGAGCGTCCATCAACTCGGCAGCATAGGGTCTCGTGGTCGTGGGAATCGACCAGTACAAGCCATAAGTATATTTAGGAATTACAGTATGATCTTATTCAAAGTGCATCACTCCGTTTTTCCCAAGTACTCCTTTGTCTTATGTACGTTCCTCCTGGTAGCGGCGCTCGTATCGGCTTGCAGCGATTCTGACAACGCCGGACAAGACCCCGAGGCAGAAGAGG
>JASLXL010000135.1 GCA_030740335.1 SAR202 cluster bacterium
GGCAATAAGACCGGACAATCTTGGAGGTGTGTGATGGAACTAGGTATGGTCGGGTTTGGCCGGATGGGTGGAAACATGGAGCGCGCCTGCTCGGGGGCGGCCACAGTATCGTTGCGTATGATCCCGGTGTCGAGGCACTGGGCGCTCGTACTGGAAATTTCCTCGAAGATTTGGTATCTCTGCTCTCGTCACCCAGGGCGGTGTGGTCCATTGTGCAGTCGGGAAGCATAACGGACGACACGGTTTTGGTCCCTGGGGGACCTTGCTTTCCCCCGGCGACGCGTCGGTGAGCTGTACCTCGCTGACATCGTAGTTCCGCCTGAGATACCTAGTAGGTCGTCGATAGGGCTGGAAGTTGGGCCTGTGTTTGCAAAGGACGACCTACTACACATTTGGTGACGCGCAATCTGGCGAATAACGGGGTCCCAAAATGGAGGAGCTATTTTCGAGTGGCTGAGGGAGTCCTCAGATGCTATAGAGACCCGCCAGCGACCGCAGGAACGACACTGATCTCGTCTCCGTCGCTGGTGTCTGTTTTCAGGCCGTCCAGAAACCGCACATCCTCGCCGTTTATGTAGATGTTGACGAAGTTGCGAAGATCGCCTGATTCATCGCAAAGACGTTCCTTGATGCCGGTAAACTGCGCTTCGAGGGCGTCCACGACTTCGCCCAGAGTTTCACCTTCTACCGAGACCTTGTCTTCGCCCTGGGTCAACCGCCGTAGCGGCGTCGGAATTCTCACCATCACGCTCATGCTCTGGGTCCTCCGGTGTTTATCGCAGGCCGATGCGGTGTGTGCCTCAGCCTTCTACTATACTACCGCCAACGGGATCGACCCGCACGCCTTTGGAGGCGATCTCCAGTCGACGCTGCTGGATATTGCCTCTTCGGACCCTTCAAGCTCCAGAACCACCCATCCGGTGTCGTCAACCACCTCGGCTCGTCAGAACGTTGGTGACGATATCGAACTTGTGGCCTAGCTCGTGGATCAGCGGCTCGGTGATCAACGTAGGCGGGAACGTGAATTTCAGTCGTTTTCGTGCCATATCCCAGTCCCATCACGGCTTCAGATATGCCGCCATATTCTCCTCAAAGGACTTGTAGGTGGGCCCGATGTTGATGGGTTTAGCGATGTCGCTGACGACCTCCTGTGTCTTCAGGCCGTTGCCGGTGATGAAGGCCACAGTGACCTCGTCGCGCTTGATCGCACCACTCTCAGCCAGCTTGCGGAGCCCGGAGATAACGACACCGCCGGCAGTCTCCGTGAAAATTCCTTCGGTTTCGGCTAGCAGTTGTATACCCTCGACGATCTCGTCCTCTGGAGCGGCAACCGCGGTCCCTCCTGTCTCCTGGAGGACCTGGACAGCGTAGGGACCCGCAGCTGGATCGCCAATCGCCAGCGACTTGGCGAGAGTGTCTGCCTTGACGGGTTGCACGACCTTGGAGCCTTTATCGAAGGCCTGCACGATGGGTGAGCACCCTTGGGGCTGTGCCAGGTGCATGTTCGTTCTTGCACTGTCGATTAGTCCGACATCGGCCAACTCGGTGAGGCCCTTCCATATCTTCGTGTGCAATTCGCCTGAAGCGGCGGGCACAACACAGTTGTCCGGGGCACGCCAGCCTAACTGTTCCGCGACCTCATATCCGAGAGTCTTACTGCCCTCGGCGTAGTAGGGACGCATGTTGATATTGACGAAGGCCCATCGGAGGTCGTCCGCAAGCTCGCTGCAGAGACGGTTTACCTGGTCGTAGCTGCCGCCGACAGCCACCATCGTAGGGCCGTAGACCGAGGCGCCAACGATCTTGCCAGACTCCAGATCGTCCGGAAAGAAGACGACCGTCTTCATGCCGGACTTGGCGCCATGGGCTGCTACGGAGCCCATAAGGTTCCCCGTGGAGACGCAGGCGAGGACCTCGAACTCGAACTCCAGCGCCTTCGTTGTGGTTATGGATACGGGCCGGTCCTTGAAAGAGAACGAGGGATTGACACTGTCATTCTTGATGTACAGGTTGTCCAATCCGAGTTTCTGGCCAAGGTTATTGGCCTTCAACAGTGGGGTGAATCCTGTGCCCAGATCCACCGCATTCTCGGCCTCTACCGGCAGAAAATCGTGGTACCGCCATATCGTATGGGGTCCTTCGGCGATGCTTTTCCTGGTCACGGTCCTGGCAATGGAGCCGTAGTCATATGCGACTTCAAGCGGACCGAAGCAGTATTCACAGGCATTTATGGGCTCTATCGGATAATCGCGGCTGCACTCTCTACAGCGTAGCGACATGACGTGGGACAATTGAAGATGACCTCCGAGCGTATGGGAATTACCGGGGCATGCATTCCCTACCTCGTTTAAGGGAGGCGAAGCATACAAAATGGTAGCAACAGCCACGAAGGGCTGTCAAGAAAGCTCGACCCGTTTGGTTGAAGGGCCACAGGTCTCCCCTTATACTGCCGATACCAACTCCTTGTTTGAGGCGAGCTTGATGGAGCGCGGCAACCGAGTACTACCCCTGTTTCCACTTAGCGCGGTGCTATTCCCAGACGCCGCGATGCCGCTGCGCATCTTCGAGGATCGTTATAAGCTGATGGTGCAGCGCTGTCTCGAATCAGACTCTGAGTTTGGGGTCGTCATGATCAAGTCTGGGTTCGAAGTCGGCGGGCCGGCGGAAACCTACTCCGTAGGTACCGTAGCTCGGATATTCGACGTGCAACGGCGCGAAGACGGGACTACGCGTATCGCCGTCGCTGGGCGTGAGCGCTTCCGCATAAATTCCATCACCCAACAGCTTCCTTACTTGGAAGGCCAGGTGACTCTGTTGTCGGAGGATCCTGGCGCGGCTCTCTCCCAAGACGAACTGATGGCGGTGCGAAGGATCACCGCCGCACAGGTGCGCCTGGTGCACGGACTGAACGGAGGATGGATTCGTGAACCCAGGCTGCCTGACGACCCGGTGGCCCTATCCTACTTTATCGCTGCGTTCCTTCAAGTGGAGGGCGATGAGAAGCAGGCGGTTCTCGAGGAGTCAGTGACCGCCGACCGGCTCAAGTTGGAGCTGAGCCTCCTCAAGCGGGACCGCGCTGGGCTAAAAGAGCGTGTCGCCAAAAAGTTTGGTAGGGAGCCCGGCTAACCGTGATTGCCATTGCGCGGTCTGCGATGACTCTGTTCCTGGGCGTGTGTTCGACCCTGCTGTCGGTTGTCGCGTGCAGCTCCCCGGAAACCTTCCCTCTTCGCGATTACGTCTCCGCACCAGACGGTGCTTTCGCGTGGGAGGAGGTCTTCCGTGACGACCTCGTCGATGGAGCAACGCTGCGACGCCTGGAGCTCGTATCCCAGGTATGGCAGAGTGCAGAGTGGCGCCATCGGGTCGACGTCGTCGTCCCGCAGCACATCGAAAGCAACCCCACACAGGTGTTACTGGTCGTAGCCGGGGACGCTGGTAACGATGGATTCTTGACCTATGCTGGATTGATCGCGAGCAGGATAGGTGCGCCGGCGGCCGTCCTCTACGACGTACCCAACCAGCCTCTGTTGGGTGGTCTCAGAGAGGACGCGCTGATAGCAGAGTCGTTTGCCCGCTACCTCGAAGACGGGGACGAGAAGATACCCGTGTTGCTCCCGATGGTGAAGGCCGCCGTTCGGGCCATGGATGCGGTCGAGCAGCTCGTGGAGGTCGATCTTGGCATGCATGTTTCGGGCTTCGTGGTTACCGGAGGCTCGAAGCGAGGATGGACAACGTGGCTTACCGCTGCGGTCGACGACAGGGTCAGTGCCATCGTCCCCCTTGCATACGACAACCTCAACATGTCGGCCCAGATGCAGTACCAGCTAGACACCTGGGGCGCATATAGCAGCCAGGTCTCCGACTACACCAGACGCGACATACCGCAGCTTTTGCTATCCGGGGAGGATCCCGCGCGGCGATTAGAGGCCATGATCGATCCATACGCCTACCGTGATGATATCGTGGTGCCCAAGCTTATCGTAACCGGTACCAACGATGCCTATTGGCCACTGGACGCGGGCGAGCTCTACCTCGATGATCTCAAGGGCGAGACGTTCATCCTCAACGTACCAAACGCCGGCCACGGCCTCGAATCGGGTATAGACAGGGTAGTCGGAGGGTTACTCGCCCTGTTTCTGCAGGCCGATGGGCGTATCGACCTTC
>JASLXL010000136.1 GCA_030740335.1 SAR202 cluster bacterium
AGTCGTGGAGTGGATGCTGGAGCACGCCCAGAGCTAGATTTCGGCACCCACTAGCCGGCCCAGATCGTGCTTCGCGTCCAAAATGCCTGACCAAAGATCGCCCAGCTTTTCTATGCGGTCCGGCACGGGCTCAATCGTGAACTGGATCGGATACACATCCTCTAGCTCGCCACATCGCAACGGCGTGGAGACGGGAGCGCCCATCAGCGGCCTCAGCGAGTAGATGGAGGCCATGTTCTTCCCCCGAACATTCTGGTTGTGGTCCAGGAATATCTTGCCCACGCGCTTCTCGATGGTCCACTGCATCGTCACGTCCCGGGGATTGCGCTCCATCAAAACCCGCCCTATAAGCTCGCAGGTCTTGCGGGTCGGCTTGAAGTCGTAGTGCCGCAGCACCGGGACGTAGATGTACAGCCCGGTCTTGCCGGACGTCTTGACGAACGACGACAGGGAGAACTGGTCCAACACCTCCTTGAGCGCAAGCGCCACCTCAGCGCCCTTGGCAAACGCGCGGCAATTCAGTTCCGGCTCGCCCCCCGGCCACTCATCCTCAGAGTAGATGGCGAAGCAGCCATACCGGCACCTGGCCGGCCTCGTACAGAAGGCGCGTTTGTCCAAGGGTCTGACGCAGCGGCAGCTTTCGCGCGCCGTGAGGATGAGCGAGGGCTACTTCGGGCACCTGGAGCGTGGGCTGATTCGACCCAACATCGAGACGCTGAAGGCACTTGCGCCCCATCTCGGACTGCGCTACGGTGAGCTTGCGGTCTCTGCCGGCTACATCACCCGAGAGGAGTTCGAGCGACCTCTCGACGAGCGCCAACTCGCGAGACCGACCGAGATCGGCGACCTGACCGACGAGGAGTGGGAATCCGTCCAGGACTTCTCGCGCTACATTCGGAGTAGACGTCCGCGGTAGAAATCGCAGTCAGAAGCCCAAACACCCCAGGAGTATCTAAGTGAGACTAGCTACGTCCGGAGACAGCGACGAGGATCTCAAATTCGCGGTTCAGCTGGGGGCGACCGAGGTGGTCGGAGGCAACGATCTACCGACCGATCAAGGTTACTATACCGTCGAGGACATGGTTCGTCTTCGGAAAAGAGTCGAGGAAGCCGGTCTGAAGTTGGCGGTCATCAGCGAACTGCCCGAAGAGTTGACCTACAAGATAAAGCTCGGGCTTCCGGGCAGAGACGAGCAGATTGACAACTGGCGCAAAACCCTCCGCAACATGGGCGAGGCTGGGATCGACACAATGTTGTACTTTTTCTCCCTCCGAAGTTGGTACGGCAACCATGGCCTGCGCACCGACCGGACAATGCCAGGCAGGGGAGGCTCAAAGTTAACGGGGTTCGACTACGCCGACATAAAGGATGAAACCAGGAAGTACTGGTCAGTTCCGGTGCCAGAGTCGGTGAAAGCGGACGATGAGCAAATCTGGGATAACATTACATATTTTCTGAAAGCAGTGGTGCCCGTGGCGGAGGAGGCGGGGGTGCGCATGGGGCTTCATCCGGATGACCCTCCGATATCGCCCATTGGTGGAGTCGCAAGAGTCTTCCGAAGTCACGCCGCACTAAGGCGCCTCATCGAGATCGTAGCCAGCGACTCAAACGGCCTGACTTTCTGCGCGGGTACGATCTCGGAGATGCCCGAGAACGTTCTGGACGCCATTCGGTATTTCGGTAGTCGCGACAAGATTTTCCATGTCCATTTCAGGAGCGTAACGGGCACCGTTCCGAAGTTTTCGGAAACGTTCATCGGCGAGGGTCACGTAGACATGATGGAGGCAATGAAGGCCTTCCACGAGGTGGGCTTCGATGGCCCTATAGTCGACGATCACGTGCCCGATCTGGTCGAGGGCTCCAGGAAACAGTATCGTTCGCACGCCTACGCTATGGGGTACATTAGGGCGCTCATAGACGTCGTGAGCGGAGTACGCTGACTGCAGGAAGGCCGAGTCGGCGCTTGCACTACCAGCAACTTCTCCTCCGGTATAGCCATCTCCGAGGCCGTGCTATGTATGCCTTCCGGGCCAGACACGAGGCGCGCCGCAAATCCTCAGCCTGACGCTCCACCTTCGCCTGTGCCACCCGGTGCAAGTCCTGCAGGTAGAAGCTGGTCCCGACGTGCATCTGGTGGTGGCCGATTGCGTGGACGACGTACCATCGAAACCACCGCCGCGACACCCCGCGCCGCACACCGATCGCTCGCCCGATAATGATCTCGCGAATCCTACCATTGAACGGGAACGAGACTACCTCGATGCCGAGGGCGTCGGCAAGCCCCCTCAGGTCAACTGGCAGGCTCAGGCCGTACTGATCCAACAGCACTGCCTCAATCGGCGGCTTCCAGGAAACCACATCATTGGTCGGTAGTGTTTACAGTAACGCCAAATGACTGTGGTTTACAGGGGCTTATGGGGCAGGTGCTTGCATCTCGCGATGTGCTTGGATTCGATGGAGACGTGTTCCCGTGGTCTGTAGTCAAGATATTCCCTCCAGAACCTCGCTAACCTTTTTATGTCTGACGCAAGGAATGCGATGCGATCTTCAGGCGGGGAGGGCTATGGTGCATACGCGGCGGGTCTCGGCACAGCAGAACCAGATGTCGCCATCGTGCAGCGTCATACCGTGGACTTCGGGATCCGGCACGTCTATCTCCTGGCGAACCTCGCCCGTCCCCGGGTCCAGACGGTGCACTTTTGCCATCTGCGTGTCGGCGCACCAAAGATCATCGCCATCGAGAAAAATGCCGTGGGGCCGATCGCCCGGTGTCGGAATCGAGCGCCGCACCTCCATCGTCGAGGAGTCGATCAGGTAGAGCTTTCGCGCAGGCGGCACCGCTACCCACATGTTGCCTTGGTCGACCCACTCCATACCGTGGGCGCCAGTGACATCAGATGCATCCCGGTTGCCGAACCCGACGACCCCCTTGCCTGGGGTGTCATAGTGCGCCAGGGTTGCGCCGTCGGTGTCGAGCTTGTGCAAGCGGGAACTATACGTCGAGGCGACCCACACGTTCCCGTCACCCTCGGTCACACCACTGGGTCGGTCTGTGTCGGTCGGCAGGCGCGTTATGATCGACCCGTCGACGTAGTCCAGCTTGTACAGGTGGTTGTCACGCTGGTCGATTAGCCACAGCCCTGTGGGTGTCGCCTGCAGCCCGTTGGGCTGAGGTCCGGGCGTCACCCATCGATCGATGATCTCGGTCAACGCATGTCCTCCGCGGCCCTGAACCTGCCGGGTCGTCGACCTACCTGCCGCTGATGGTAACCCCGGCCATGTCCTCAATGAAGTGAGCGATGGCGGCGTGATCTGCATCGGCCTTCCCCGCGTTCATGAGAGAGCCGAGCATCTGCTGTATCGCAGACGTCACCGGCAGCGGCACGCCCAGCTCCTTACCGGTCAGGATGGCGTTGTGGAGGTCCTTCTGGTGGAGACGGACGCGGAAGCCTGGTGCGAAATTGCCTTCGATCATCATCGGCGCCTTGGCATCCATGGCCGTGCTCCCTGCGAGCCCGCCTCTGATGGCCTGGTAGACGGTGTTGGGATCGAGCCCGGCCTTTTTCGCAAGCACCAGGGCCTCGGCAACCGCCTCGATGTTTGCGGCGACAATTATCTGGTTGGCCAGCTTCGTGGTATTACCTGCTCCGTAGTCCCCACACAGCACGATGCTGCCGCCGAGGACGTCGAGCATATCTAACTGGCTGTCAAAGATATCTTGCTTGCCGCCCACCATGATGGCCAGCGTGCCATCGATAGCCTTGGGCTCGCCACCAGATACAGGGGCGTCGAGGAAGTTGACCCCCTGTGCCTCACATGCCGCCGCGATCTTCTGAGAGCTGCCGGGGGCAATGGAACTCATATCAACGACTGTGTCACCAGCCGACGCACCTTCCAGGACGCCACCGGGCCCCATAATCGCCGCCTCGGAGTCGGCAGAGTCGGGCACCATGGTGATTATCACCGGGGTGGCCTCGGCCACTTCTCTGGACGAAGACACGGACTGGGCGCCCTCGGTGGCAAGCTCTTCCACTGCAGAGCCTACGACGTCAAACACGGTAACGGCGTACCCTGCCTTCAACAGGTTCTTCGCCATGGGTCGGCCCATAATTCCCAGCCCGATGAACCCTACATTCTTGTCTGCCATGTCTGTCTCCTTCCAAGCCTTGCCCGTTGCTCTCGGGCCCACCAGGATCCCGAGGCGGCACGGGGATTTTCCGTACCGTGATTATAGTTAACCGGTTGGCAGCGTCAAGGGCGGCAAATATGCTAGCGGCCTCACATTACAGGTGATAGTCTTAATATCACCAAGCGCTCCGGGGGGAGGCGCACTGAGCTCTGGAATGGGGGTTACGGAAAATGGCAGGCAGCAGTTCCACGGTTGACCTCGAATGGAACGGCGGGTTGAAGTTTACGTCGACCGATGCCTATGGGCACACACTCACAGTAAATGCGCCTGAAGAAGATGGCGATGAGTATGAAGGGTCCAAACCGGGAGAGATGATGCTGACAAGCCTGGCTGGCTGCTCGGGCATCGACGTGGTGGGGATCCTGCGCAAACAACGACAGGACGTTTCGGCCATCGATATCAAGGTGACGGGGACACAGGAACCGAACCCGCCCTGGACTTGGACCAGGGTCCACCTGCAGTACGTCCTGCGCGGCCGCGGTCTCGATCGCAAACGGGTCGAACACGCCATTGACCTCTCGGAGAACAGCTACTGTTCGGTCGGCGCTACCCTCGGAGGCCGATGCGTGATCACCAGTGAGTTCCGTATCATCGAGGAAGCCGATTGACGTGCAGGCCGTGCCGGTGATTGCCGTACGACCACCTTTAAGTCCTGGCGGAGATTACGGCCTTATTTTGAGTAACTAGATGGAGGAAACATATGTCGGAACTGACCCCGAAGCACCTCGAAGCCCTTA
>JASLXL010000137.1 GCA_030740335.1 SAR202 cluster bacterium
CACGGTGTTCGCCCATCTGAGTCTATATATTTAACTACTGAAGAGGTTTTAGGCTTCCCGAATAAATTCTACATCCTAGGGTTTTGCTTTAACACAAACCACGCCAATTACGCCCGGTCCTCCATGTGTCCCCACCGCAGGACTGAGTCTAACCACTAATGGCTTGGACTTTGTAATAACATTATTACTAATACGACTGGCTAAATCACTTGCCTCAGTTGCATCAGTTGTATACAAAACAGCAGCGCTTTCAAGATCGCCACATGCTTCTGCCAAAGTTTGCAAACTTTGGATGCCTTTCCTAAAAGTGCGGATTTTTAATATTGTTGCTATTTCACCGTCATCCAAAGTCAATATTGGTTTTATCTGCAATACACTCCCAATTAAAGCGTTTGCACGACCTATGCGTCCCCCTTTTACCAAATACTCAAGAGTGTCAAAAAGAATAAATGTATTAGTACGGTTTGAGGTTGATTCGGCGATTGAAGCGGCTTCTTCAAGGGAAGCTCCCCTAGCAACAGCCTCGGCCGCCGCTATTACGGAAAAACCAAGGGCTATACTGGCCTGCTTACTATCAATTATTTTAATCGCATCACCCAGTTGTTCTTCGTTAGCTGCTTGAGTCGCAGAATTTAAAGTAGCACTTAGTTTTGCAGACAGATGGATAGACAAAATTTGATGGGAAGATCTCTTAAGTTCTTTATAAACCTCTATAAATTGCCCAACCGGCGGCTGAGAAGTTGTGGGCATTATGCCCTGATGAATCAATTTTGTATAAAAGTCGTCAGGTGACAAATCCACTCCATCAAGATAGGTGTGTTCCCCAAAGGAAAGAGTTAACGGAACAACTGTTATTCTTAACTTTTTTACCAATTCAATTGGTATATCTGCCCCGCTATCAGTCACAATGTGTATTGCCATTTTATCTCTCTTAATCCCCCATGGGACTCTTAATCGTTACGTTCTCCGCATAACCCTGACTCTGGGGCAGTATAGCCTAGAAGGCGAGGGATTAGGCGGGGTTGGTAGTAACTCGGACTACGGAGCTAGCAGGTGGGCAACAACTGCGACCACGGCCTTCAACACGATGGTCCCATTCTAGCGCAAGAGCCGATAAGAGGGAGAGGTAACCACCGAGGCCCCCGCAGGCTGATCTGGAGATTCGTCCACGCCGACTAGCCGCTGAAATCGCTCTCCTTGACCAGCCCGCGAAAACCACAGGCGAGCACCCACAGTTCCCCGGGCGTGGACTCGAACAGATACGGATAGGAGATCCACTCGTCGGAACGCGCCACGACCGTGGGCGCCCCCCAACTCTTGCCCTCGTCATCGGAAAACGCGATGGACAGCTCCTCTCGGTGCCAGCTCGCCTCGTCCTCGGAGTACTGGCCGCTCTGCCTTGGCCCGGAGTCGGCTCCCTCCGCATACAGCCGGTTCCATGCCAAAACGAGTCGCCCGCTGGCGAGCCTGAGCAGCCGACCCGGCGAGCTGCTGGCCTCGATTTCGCTGGGGCCGTAGCTCCGCCACGACTCTCCATAGTCCGTCGAGAACGCGCTCCAGAACCTGTCCCAATTGGTACGTACAAGCATCCAGAGGCGCCGGTCCTTCAACTCGACTACCGTGCCCTCCATCGCCCCGTCGTGGTGCCCGTGCCCTCCAAGGTCGATCACGTGGCTGGGCGACCAGGTCTTGCCCTGGTCATAGGACACGAGGCTCTTTTGGCCGTGGCGCGCCGGTTCGTCGAGCATCATCTGGACACCCACCACGATGGGGCCGCGCTCGGTCTCAATCATGTTGATAAGGGCGCCGCAATAGCCCTCTAAAATCCTCTGGCGATTGAACCAGGTCTTCCCATCGTCCGGGCTCCTGATAGACCAGACATCGGAGCGGATGCCATCGACTGGCGCGCCCACTTGATCATCCCACCCCCAGCTGAACGTGCTCTTGTCGATATACACCAGCACGATGGCGCCCTCGCGTGTACGTAGGAGCACCCCCGGGTTCGGTAAGCCGGGCTTCTCCCCGGTGTATATCTGCCGTGGCGCAGTCCAGGTCACACCCATGTCAGTGCTGGTCTGGGTCGAGTTCCCACGCACGGTCATCAGCGACCCGTCGCCCAGCGTTATGAAGGGTCCGCCATAGCCCTCGGGAAGGTCGAGTTGGGCGACATTCGGGTGCATCCACAGGCCCATGTCTGATCTCCTTCGCACTTGCGTTTTAGGCGACTATAAAATCATCGACGTCGATCCTAATTTGAAGGTTCCCTTGGAACGCCGTGGTGATCCAGACCTCTCCCGGCCTGCGCTCGAAGGCCCGTGGATACGACAGGCCGCGTGGGTCCCGGGCGATGACTTGCGGTTCAGACCAGCTCAGGCCATCGTCGGAGAAGGCCAGGGACAGTTCCTCTCGGTGACGGCTTGCCGCGACCGCCGCCGCCGCCCCGCCACTCCGGAAGAACTCGTGCTTGCCCTCGGGATATAGCCGGTTCCACAACAAGAGCAGTTTCCCGGAGTTCAGTCTAAGAAGGTTCGCGGGAGCGCTACTCGCGTCGAGGCCGCTGGGGCGGACCGTTCGCCAGGACCGGCCATCGTCCCCGGATATCGCCTCCCATAGCTGGTCCCAGTTGGTCCGCATCAGCATCAACAACCTCCCATCCTCCATCTCTTCAATGGCGCCCTCGTCCACGCCGCCGTGGTGCCCGTGGTCGCCAAGGTCGACGATGTTGCTCCGTGTCCATGTCACACCCTGATCGACCGTCGTGTAGACGCTGCTCTCGTGCCTGTCGGGGTCGCGGAGAAAGATGGGGACGGGTGCTACGACGGTGCCGCTGCTGGTCTGGATGATATTCATGAGCGCGCCGCAGTAGCCATCCAGGATCCTGTGGTGGTCGATCCAAGTCTCGCCCTCGTCGAGGCTGCGAGCCGACCAGACATCGGCCCGGACATTGGCCGCAGCCTCGCCGCTCTCCTCGTCCCAGTCCCAGAAAAAACCCTCGCGCCCCGCATAGACCGCGATGCAGACGCCCTCCCGCGTCCTGATCAGCACACCGCACGCCGGCGGCCCCGACTCGGCTCCCTCGTGGACTGGCCTCGGAGTCGACCAGGTCTTACCATCATCGTCGCTGACGGATATCCCTTCGATTGGGGTACCGAAGGCCTGGCGGTTACCCACCATGGACATTAGGCGGCCGTCGCCTAGTTTTATGAAATTACCATCGATACCGGATGGGATATCGAGAAGGGAGCAGCGAGGGTCCAGCCAGCGGTTTTCAGCCATAATCTGCCTCCGAACGAAAGGCTGCGCCTGCATAGGCCAACCCCAACTGAGCAGTGGCAGCGATGTTACTAGATGTGACCAGGGGCTCAGGCAACAAATTGGAAGGCGTGCAG
The DNA here is from genome assembly GCA_030740335.1 of SAR202 cluster bacterium. The sequence goes on from JASLXL010000137.1 coordinate 3,390, forward strand.
CCGTGCCCTACGCAACTGAAATCGCAACCTTACCGGTCTGCCGGACCAGGCCGATAGGTCGGAATCGCCGTGCCAACTAACCGCATGGTTCAGTACGTCCCCTGACACCGGGTCACAGTCGTCAAAGGTGTGTCCTCGAATGGCCGTGGCGGCCTCGAATTTCGTCTCCACGGACGCGTCCGCTAATTCGAAGCGAATCCCACCTCCGAATCTAGCCCATACGCTGACCTCGAGGCGACCTCCGGTGAACGTGAACGGTATGGTCACGCAGAGCCCTTCGGTCTCAGCCTCCAGGGACGTGAACCCATCCTGCCTCCACGAGGCAAGGCAGACGAACCCACGGTCTGTCGTGTCCGGGTACCCTCCCGGAAATTCGTACGCGTTGTGCGAGGTAGGCCTGGGAGAGATCGGAAGCGCCCACTCGCCGGGCTTCAGAGAGATAAGCTCGCAACCCGCGTAGACACTGCTGCCCAAACCACTGCTATCGGGATCTATGATCGGCTGGCGAATGGGACGCTCCCAACGCTGCCCATCCCGACTGGTCATCATATGAATCTCGGTGTCGTCCAGTCTTCGTTGATAGAAGGCTGGAAACATCAGATGGGCGTCCGATCCTGGCCACGGCGTGTAGGAGTTCGTGTAGATGTCGGCGTCCGGCCCATCATTCAAGTCGGGCGTAACGATTACCTGCGGGACCGGCCAGGTATCAAACCTCTCCGTCTCAGCGTAGGCGATGGTTCGTAGAGTACGACGGCCGTGCCGCTTGCCCCTGAAGTACCCGACATACCGACCCTTTTCCGGGTCGAAACGCACCACCGTATGAGTGTCGCTCGCGTAGTTCTCAAGCAGCGGATTTTCAAGCCTTTTGAACCGCAGCCCATCGCCCGAAACGGCGCCGAACAAGTGAGGTCGCCCGTTCTTACTACCCATACCAACGAGCTTGTACCGCTCATCTGGAGGTGCGTTAGGGTCCTTGAACGCCGGCGACGCGTGTCCGGCATAGACGAGGTTATTGTCGGTCGAGCCGTTGCAGTCCACGAGACCGATACTGGGTTTTGTCCAGTTAGTCCCATCGGTCGATTCGGCGTACGCGAGCATATACTCATAGGGGTTGTTCCAGCCTTGACGGGCATCGCCCCAGTTCATCGTGTACATACGGTAGAGGCCGTCGTCCTCGAAGACCGAGACGTAGCAAATGAACCCTCCTTCTGCAAAGGTGTCCGGCCGGAGCAGAGGCTCTCTATCGATGCGCGGACGATGAGCTGTAATCCCCACCCCGTATGGCATCTCGCGAGTCGCGTGCAACGCAGACGACGCTGGCGCTCCGTCGCAAATGCGCCCGTCGTAGCGCGCAAGTCCGCTGCCTGGCTCAATTAGATCCCAGTCAGCAAATACATGTTTCTTGCTTCCGAGGTGGTAAACCATTATCTATCAGCAAATCAAGATGTGTAGATACTAACGACCATGATCGTACGTGCATTCCTTGGCACCGTCAACCTGTCGGATTGGAACACTCCTTGTGGGCCACATGAGGCAAAATACCGGACTCCGCATAGTCATATGTTTTGGCGGCCGCGCGCCCACCGGGATATAGTGAGGCCATCCGCCCGGACGTCGGCAATGTAGATATCCCCTGATGAGTCGACAGCAACGCTGTAGAGGTTGTTCAACTTAGCACTTGTTGCGAGACCTCCGTCACCCGTCCAGCCGAGGGGCCGAGTGTACCCGCAACGGTGGTAATGAGGACAGTTGCACCACAGACCTTCCTGATGGCGTGGTTCGCGTGAGAGGAGATGTATATACTCCCTGAGGAGTCGATTGCGACGTCCACGGGGCTAGCCAGTCTAGCGCTAGTAGCAGGGCCTCCGTCGCCAGACGCGCCACCCGATCCAAGTGTCCCCGCCACGATGACTATGTCGCCACCGTCCGCAATTGCCTTGGAACTAGGCTGAAACAATACGGTAAACAAAGCGATTGCCCGGCGAATGGTAGCAAGAGCAGATACTTGTCTCTCATCTTCGGTGGAGGTTACTGCCGCTCCCGTCGGATGTCGATCGGGTCCTGTGCTAAGCAGGATAATGAGTATGCCCCGAATTCCCACTATCGCCAGCGCCATGACATCCCCGAATCTAGGGGTGCCCCGACACCAACCGGATCTTCTCACCCCGCAAAACCTTGCCTCTGGGGCGTGACCGCCCTAGTTGAATCCAGAGTTCAATGCCTGCACTTGGAACTGGCCAGAACGATGTCGAATTCTACGCGCCCGCACTACCGCTCACCCCTGCGGTGTCTCCCGAATACATCCTTATCCAGGACTGCTTGTTTCCCGTCCGAGTGCCGGTGTCTGAACTCGCCATCGTGTTCCCACGTAGGAACCGGACGTAGGACGTAGATAGAGGGCTACTCGAATTTCCACACCTTCCGGACGGTCCCGCTGAACAGCCAATACTTGTCTTCGTTGGTCAGGAAATCCAGCTCGTCGCGGACCAGCTCCAGTGCGTTGACATAACCGCCTGCTGTGAGCACGTGGGGGAAGTCGGTGCCCCACATGAGCCGCTCTGGACCAAATGCGTCGTAGATGCGCCGCACTATTTCGTGGGTGTCCCTGTGCGGGTAGGGGATATTCGACATGCGATTCATGTTAGAGACCTTCACGTACACGTTGGGATACCTAGCCATTCTCAACACGTTTCCCAACAGCGGATGCGTCGTTTCTTCACCGACCGGCGGCCCTCCGAGGTGGTCCAAGACAACCTTGACGTCCGGAAAGCGGTCGACGATGGGCTCGAGTGCCGGGAGCTCCGTGGCCCTGCCCAGCACGATGAGACAGACATTCAGCTCCTCGACGCGACGCCATAGCGAGTCTTGGTCAGACGCTGCCAGCGCTGAGGGGTCCTCCTGCCGTGACAGGTGAAGGCGCATGCCACCAAAGCCCCGCCCTCGCACGAGCTCCTCCAACTGGTCCGGCGCAGCCGGTTCCTTAGGGTCCACTAGGCACACGGCCGCGAACCTGCCCGGAAACCGCGCGAGACAATCGGCGACGTAGCGGTTGTCGTACAGGTAGTGGATTGGCTGGACAATGACGGCCTTTTCCACCCCTGCCTCGGCCATGTGTTCGTTCAACAGTTCCACCGAGGCTCGGTATCCGGTCTCCGGCCTCGAAACCTCGCTGTAGGGATACAGGGACTCGTCGTCGCTCCAGACATGCAAATGCGAGTCGATGATCACAGCAGACCTCGCAGCTCAGCCGCGGCCTTCCGGACGGCTTCCACACGGTCGTCCCCCTCGGCCTCACCTTCGTACACGATGGACAGTGAACCGTTGTAGTCGACCCCTCTTAGGATGGCCATGATTCGCTCGTAGTCCAGCCACTCTTCCTTGCCTGAGTCGTTTCTGTAGAACTTCGTACGTACGTAAACGGCGTGAGATGCGGTCTGCTCGATGTAGTTATAAATGTCCACGTCCGGGTCCGACTCGCCCCGGGAACCGGCCCCGGGAGAGCCCTGCCACTGGCCGGTGTCCAGTATCAGGGAGAAGTTTGGGTGATCGGTCTCCTCCAGAATACGGAGCACGTCCTCGGCAGTCGCCGCCATATTGCTGTTGTCGTGGTTCTGCAGCGCGACGATCACGCCTTTCTCAGCGCCGTAAGCGGCAACTTCCTTGTTACACCTCGTCAGCGGCTCGAATAGCGGCTCGCGGTCCTCGATTTCCGGCGATACGTGGCCACCGAACACCCGGATTAGCGGTGCTCCGATGAACGCGGCAACATCGATCGACTCCTTGCACATCTCTACGTGCTTCCGTAGCTCTGGCTCGGTACCTACGAACCTGTTGCTGACGCCCAGGTATCCTATGGGCAGCCCGAGTCTCAGACACATCATTTTGATTCCACGAAGATACTCCGGTTCGGTGGACGTAAACGCGCTGCGATGAAGATCGATCACGTCCAGCCTCAGGTCGTAGGCTGTCCGGACAAACGACGCCACGTCCATGTGTCGAAAGCTGAGGTAGTTGCAGCCGACCTTGATCATTTTATCCTCTCCTTGTAAATGGCACCGCTTAGCCTGTCTCTGGGAGGAGTATAGCCCAGGGGGCAAGGGAGCGTGTCAGGGAGTGCCTCAGTATTTGCTGGGTGGATACTTAAAGTGGAACTTCTAGCTATTTCTTAGACAGTCTGGTCTTTGAGTTCGAAGGCTGCCCCGTGTCCCTCTCCCTGCCAGCGCAGAACAACCTGCATCGAGGGTTCCGACTTTTTGTCGATCATCTCATATGCCCGGCGAGCCTCCACAAAGCCCACCACGTGGGACACGAGCCCTTCCGTCCGCAGGCGGCCCTCGGCCAGATAGTCGATCACCAGACGTTTGTTCCGCAGCCCAGTCCACCGGAGCTGGTCCGGCGGTGGCTCTCCCGAGGGTCCGGCCTGGCTGGACGCCATAACATCCAGTTCCTTGTACAGAAAATCCTCGGCCAGGACCAGCTCCACCGGTCGGGTGTGCCACCCGACGATGGACACACGACCTCGCTTTCTAGCTAGGCTCAGAGCAAGGGGCACCGCCGATGGCGCCCCCGCCGCCTCGACTACCGCGTCCGCGCCCATCCCTGTGTAGCCCTCCACCGCGGCCGCCGCGTCCTCAATGTCCGGATTGACCGTGTATGTCGCACCCAGGTTCTTGGCGACTTCCAGCCGCCACGGGTCCGGGTCCACGGCTATTGTGATACGGGAGCCGACGAGCCCTGCATGTTGGATGGCCAACTGGCCCAACACACCCATTCCCACCACAGCCACGCTGTCTCCATACTCGACCCTTGCACGGCGGACGCCGCGCAGCGCCGTCGTGCCCAGGACCGCAAGTAGAGCATCCTTGTCCGCCAGTGTGTCTGGCAGCTTCAAGACCTGGGTTGATGTCGCCACAGAGTACTCGGCGTGGTGTCCGTACAGCAAAACCCGGTCGCCGACGTTCGGCTCAGAGACACCCGGACCAAGCTCGACTACCTCGCCCACAGCCTCGTAGCCCGTATACATCGGATAGGTCCAATGAGGTCCCCAGCGCCGCAAGACCAGGTCGTGATTGGTTCCGCGGTACAGCGCCATCTCCGTTCCGGCAGAGATGGCGCTGGCCCTGGTTCGCACGAGAATTTGTCCATGACCAGGTACGGGCGTCTCCGCCTCCTCGATGTCGATATTGAAGGGTTTCGTCAACACGATCCGTTTCATGGATTTACGCTCCCATACCTGGCGTTATTTCCTATAAGTTTTAAAGGAAACAAGACTCGTTTGCTCAGAAAATTGATCTACTGTAAGACCAAGCTACAACACCACGTTCTATGGATTCGTTGGGGGACAACCTTAGTGAGCCCCAGGGTTCGTAAAAAAACGATGTGCAGGCCACCATGGTGCGCGAATTCAATGTCTACACCCTAGAATTGCAAATTCCTAGGGGAGAAGGACCGAGAAAGCTTCGAACTTGAGAACTATCGTTATTTATTGGTTCTCAGCCTCGTCAAGTAGGCGGTCAATGTGGCGTTGTACTCGTTTCATGGCCATAGTACCTAGGCCTAAAGAGTCCCCTGCCTCTCCCTCGAAGTCCTTGGCCTGTGCTCGAAGCGAGGAGGCTGTATCAAGGGTCGGGGCAGGGCGCCCCTTTCATGGGGTTTCTGGTCTGCCTACAGGTTCCAACCCAGCCAGGGACGGTACATCCTGCCACCGCGGACCGTGTCCACGTGCTCGAGCCTTTGCCTTGCTTCGGCCCGCACGGGGGCTTCCCACTTCAGGTTTTGGAAACGTAGACTTGTACTCACGCGATCGACCAGTGGGAATCTGCCCTCCGCAAGGCGCAAAATTGTCGCGTCACCTGCAGCACCCACGGCCAGCGTCCCGAAGGTGTCGCCCATCCCCATGATCGCAGCGGTGCTCTGGGTCGTGAGCCTTACCACCTCGTCCAACGACAGACCCAGGTACAAGAACTTCGACATGGTCGTCACCATATCGAACACAGGCCCGCCTATACTCCCTTGGTGTAGGTCTGTGCTAATGTTTCCGGGCGGTAGACCATCTGCTATAGCCCTCTCCGCGTTTGTAAAGGAGAATCCGCCGCCGCCGTGTCCCACGTCGAATACCACTCCTCGCCGCGCCGCCTCCTTGAAGCCGTCACGGACCTTGCCGCTCTCATCGATCAGCACATCCTCGAAGCCGCCAAAGCTGTGGGTAACCACGTCGCCGGGCCTGAGCATTTTGCATAGCTCCTCCAATGGAGTGGCAGTGTTGCCGACGTGAATCATCACAAAGCCACCCATGGCCTCGGCGGCCTCCAGCGAGCGCTTTAACGCCTCCACATCGTTTTCTCGGGCCTGGACCCTGCCGAGGCGTGCCTTAATCCCCAGCACATACCGTTTGTTTCCCCGCCATGATTCCACCGCCTCGTCGACGTCGGCCCAGCGAATGTCCTCAAGTTCGCCAATGTGGTTGCCTCCAACCATGCCCATGGAGGATATGTTCAGGAGGGCGAAAAGCCTGGTATCGGAGCGCTCGATGATCCACTTCCGGAACGCAGGAAACGTGCGCGCCCCTGCGGAGCCGGCGTCTACAGCGGTAGTGACGCCCTTTGCCACGTTTACGGGGTCTGGCGGCAGGCCGGGGTCCGACGCTCCCCAGTAGGCGTGGGCGTGGAGATCGATGAGGCCGGGCGTGACCAAAAACCCGGAGGCATCTACGACCTCGCGCGCCTCAGCCGCCGGGATCTTCGGCCGGACGGCGGCGACCTTGCCGTTCGCAAAGGCCACGTCCATCTCCGCGTGCAGGCCCTGCGACGGATCGATCACCGTCCCTCCCCGTACCGCTAGATCGTATGGCATCTGTTCACCTCCACATGTCTTTTTAGTTGGCCAGGGTCATGGTAGCGAAAAGCGAGGCTGTCTATGGCCCTGCGACTCCAGCATAGTCAGATCACCCGGACTCCCATTTGGCTCCCTACCTACGTCGGTGATCGAACGCACCGATCATGTCGCCCATCAGCTTCAAGGCCCTGATTGAGGCTCCGTATCGCTTTTTTCCATCGCCACGGGTGCAATTTCCTGCAATTGGCTCGATACTTCCGCCGCCGTCAAACTAGAGTGCGCCGAAACCGCCTCCCTTAGCGCGGCTACCTTCAGGGACACCTTGGGGTGAGCGAGCAGGCGGGACTACCCATGCCAGACATTAGGGAACGTCAGGAGACCAATCGTAAATCTTCATCAGGCTACCTCCCATAAGTCCAGAACGTTGTGAATCCGAGAGACAACCCGTGACTCGGAACGCTTCAACTCCTTGTTTGTAACTCAATAATTCAACGGCCCTAGTCCAATCAGTCCCCCACATGCATCGTTCGAATCCGAACGCGTCAAATATCTTGCTCAGAGGCTCCCAGATGTCCGGATACGGGAATGGCTGATGGGATAGGGTGCAGGCTCCAGAAATCTTGATAGCCACGTTGTCACATGCCGCAAGCGAAATCACGTTAGCCAAATCGGAAAATGGTTCTGGCGGTGCTGGTGGGACATGAGGCTGGGTTAGACCCACATGATCGACCACCAACTGTGTATTTGGATGGCGGATAGCAAGTTCACGTAAAAGAGGTAAATTGCCCGAGCACATGACATTTACCGGAATGCCAGCTTGGGCACCGGCAGCAAGTATTCGATTTAGGCCCGGGTCATCAGCTTCGAATGACGAAGACCCGAGCATGAGTCGAGCGCCCACCACACCTGGTGTTTTTGCCCACGTAGCGATCTCGTCAGCGACTGATTCAGATTGCGGATTGAATGGTTTTATTAATCCGAACCGGCTTGGATGTGTCGCGTATACTTCAAGCGCATAGCTGGCATCGTAGCCATACAGACTGAATGGTGAAACTAGTAAAGCCCCATCTACGCCGACCGCATCCATTGCTTCGACCATGTTGTCACCGGTGACCTCATCTGGCCCCTGCAAGAATCCTACCCATGGACGCGCAGAACTATTCCGCTCGTAGGAATGCACTTGTGAATCGATTGTGAAAGTTTGCTTTGGCATAGTATTTGCCCCCTTCTCGTCTAATCCCTGTGGGAGTTAGACACCCACAGGCGTGGGGGACCAACAGGAGGACCTTTAGCGGCCTAGAGAGAGTAGTCCCCGCCAAACGCACGGCCCTTGGAGACAGGACTGCTAGTTCACTCTGATGCGTGGGTCCAGTATGCCCAAGAGTACATCGGAGAGCAGCGTACGGCGTATGACGAAGGTTAGCATCCTAGTCGGTTGCTCCGGGGGGGGGTTGGGGCCGGTTGGGGCTGTCTTACACCAAATCACGCTTCGCACTGACCTCCGCCTCCTTTCATCAAGGTGATCCATGGCTTAGAAGGTCCAAATCCGCTTACACTGCAGAGTAATGCCGACAATACACACGAGCATGATCAGCGCTGCTATCAGGGTTGTAGAGGGTGCACCGACAAGATCCGCAGCCACGCCCACAAGTAGGCTGCCCAACCCTGAGAGCCCACTACCCATCTGGTTTACTGCCGACACCCTTCCCCTCAGAGCATCTGAGGAAACTACCTGGATTGTCGCGCTCCGAAATGCAGCGAAGGTATCAAACCCGCCATTCACGATCACCAGCAGCGGGAGAGCTACAACTAGGACCGGGATGCGGGAGAAAGACAGGGCTGCCAGCACCATCAAAGTCAGGCAGCCTATCATGAACCGGCCCTTGTACTTAATCTCCCGTGTAGATGCCAGAAAGAGGGTCCCCAAAATGGCACCCAATCCGAGTGCAGACATCATCAGCCCAAGACCGGCTGGGCCGACTTTGAAAATGTCCGAAGCATACACAGGCATTAGCCCGTGGACGGCCGGCACAATTAGCGTGTAGGTTGCTGCGCCCAATAAGATCACTGGAAATAGGACGGGATCTTTCCGCACATAACGTGCTCCATCCAAGAAATCTTCCACTACTGACCTGGGCTGAGTCTGTTCTGTGGCTATCGTTCGGATCTGTATGGTAGCAACGATTACTGAGGCCGTCAGATACATGGATGCCCCGGCAAGTAGGGTGCGCCCCGGCCCAATAAGGGCGATCAGGAGACCGGCAGCAACGGGAACCGCCAATCGTGTACTGCTGGACGTGAGCATAGAGATGGCAAATGCATTGAACAGGTATTCTCTTCGCACGATCCGGGGAACTATGGCCTGTCTTGCGGGCCAAGAGATCGATTGCAACAGTCCCATTGTCAAGATAAAGGCAAATACGTGCCATGGCTCGATACGCCCGGAGATCACGATCGCCGAGAAGCCAACGGTAAGTGTGCTTTGCAAGGCATAGGCTGTGGCAAGAACCTTGGTCCGATCCCAACGGTCCGCTAGGACCCCACCAAATGGAGCCCCGATCAGGTTAGGCATGAGAGGCAGGCCCAAGGCTAGGGTGGTGAGCAATGACGATCGGGTCATCTCGTACATCATCCAGCCCACCACCAACTGCTGGATCCATTCACCGCTGCTGGTCAGCAGGACTGCTGCCCAATAGTGCCTGAACGGACGTTCTTGGAACGAGTCGAGGGTGTGTAGCCGCATATTCACCCGATATGATAAGTGGGAAATCCGTGTCAGAGCGGTCCAGGCGCTACTTGATTTGCGTCGAATACTCTTGCTTGCAAGTCAAATATTGATACCTATCGTTGCCGATATTCGTTATTAGAGATTTTAGCTGTTAGGTTCTTCTAACAACCTCTGCATTAACGTGCCCTGGAGGCAGTATAGCCTACGGGTAAAAGGGGGAGCCGTGGCTGGCTCTGGGAGACCTATAGGCTAGTGGAGTGAATAGCGAGGATGCTATTAAGGATTATGAGGCTGTTGTGAGGTAGGGGTGGGGTATATCTCTATCTGCCTCCCCTGTACCTAATCCCCATGGGGCTCCTAGCCGTTCAGGCTCCTCATCACCCCGCATAACCCTGCCTCTGGGGCAGTATAACCTTTGTGAAGTTGTGCTAGTCTGGTTTCGCCATGACCCTGACGCGATCGCCGGATTCTTCCCAGTGTACGACGTGGACACCGCCACTACCATGATAGAAAATTGGTTACACAACAGCACCCTGGGATCGTATGAGGAGATTGTGATGAAGAAACTAGGGATTACGGTAATAGCAACCGGATTGATCTTTCTCGTTCTGGGTTGCGGGATAGGCGGGGCTGATCCGGTGACGCCCACGCTGGATCCAACCACCAGGGTTGGAACACTCAACATTAGCATGGACGATTTTAAGTTCACCCCCGACAGGATCGATCTGACAGCTTGCCAGAAGGTACGTGTCGTTCTGAGCAACAACTCCGCGACGAACGAT
>JASLXL010000138.1 GCA_030740335.1 SAR202 cluster bacterium
GGCGAGAGCGGATGTCGTAACGCCATGACACGGTAGCATCATAACCTGATAACAGTGTTATTGTATGCGAAGCATATATAGGCGCGCGCGCTGCCCGACGACCACCCAGGACTTGGAGACCACCTAATGGCCTTTCGTAACGTGCTCGGCAGATTCAAGAGGCTGGTATTAATTACTCTGGGCTTGATCTGCCTCGTGTTGGGCATCATCGGATATGTCTTGCCGGGCTTGCCAGGTACGATATGGCTCATCCTCGCAGCCACGTTGTTCGTTCGGTCCTCAGACGTTCTATACCGTTTGGTCATCAACAATCGGCTGTTCGGGCAGCAGGTGAAACAGTTTCTCGAGACGGGAGCAATACCTTCTAGGGCAAAAACCATGTCGCTTGCCTCGATGTGGACCTTTTCCTTAGCCTCGATCTTCTTCGCCCCTTACGGCTGGCTTTTCGACATCCCCATCCTGTTGCTGGCTGTCATTGGTTCAATATACATTATCTCCAGGCCTACACTGGGAGAACGGCCTGACGTTCCATGTCGAGACACACAAGATGAACAAATGTGTTGATGTGGAAGGATATCGCTGGAATCGTACCCGCCCCGAAGTCCGGCGAGGACTGAAGTAAACGAGGTCATGGCCATGACTTGGCAAAACGACGTTAACAAAACATGCAGACGAGTAGGCCGCGACCTACCTACCATCGACCTCGGCTCCAGGCGCGAGCTATTCGTCGATGACTACCTCATCGACCGGATGGACGGCGTGCGGCTCTCTCTCCAACAACCGCGTGACGAGGGGACCGTCTTCTGGTTCGATCGGCCCTGGGAGGGGCGGTGGGCCGGCTACTTCACGGTGATCAAGGACGGCGATACCTTCCGTCTATACTACCGGGGCAAACCGACCCCGCAGAACGCCGGAGTCCCCGACGAGATTACCTGCTACGCCGAGTCGTCCGACGGCATTGAATGGAAGAGGCCATCCCTAGGTATCGTTGACATCAAAGGCAGCACCGACAACAACGCCATCATCGGCCCCGAGTCACCCGATGTCCGTCACAACTTCACTCCCTTCCTCGACACCCGGCCCGACATCGATCCATCGGAACGCTTCAAGGCGCTTGGTGGCCTCTTTGACCACGACAGGCGTGATGCGACAACCCATGGCCTACTACTCTATGGCTCCGCCGACGGAATCCACTGGAAGCAACTCCATAACGAGCCGGTAATCGACCAGTCCCACCGTGGACCGCTTCTCACAGACACCTCATCGATACCGACTTTCTGGTCCGAGGCCGAGGAGAGATACGTCTGCTACTTGCGCGACTGGATCGGCGACCCAAAGAGGCCGGGTAGCGCCGGCACGATCCGCTGGATTGGCAGGACTACATCGCCTGATCTCATCGAGTGGAAGTCGGTTGTGAAGATGCAGTACGAGCCCGCCGAGCACCTCTACACCAGCAACGTTCAGCCCTACTTCAGGGCCCCGCACATCTACATCGCCCTCCCAGCACGATTCATGTTGGGCCGCCAGGTCGTCACCCCCGAGGAAGCAAAGGCCGCTGACGTCCACTCCGACTATATTCACGACTGCTCTGAGACAGTCTTCATGACCTCTCGAGGCGGCCAGACCTTCGACCGCACCTTCAGAGAGGGGTTCGTCCGGCCAGGTATCGGCGCCAAGCACTGGATCTCACGCACCAATTATGCAGCCATCGGCGTCGTCCAGACCGGCGAAGCAGAGATGTCCCTGTACATCCAACAGGAATCCTCTCAGCCAACAAACCAGCTACGGCGCTACTCGCTGAGGCTGGACGGTTTTGCGTCGGCTAAAGCCCCGTACGCAGGCGGCGAGCTGTTAACGAAGCCCTTCACGTTTTCGGGCAACCGGCTGTTCCTCAACTTCGCCACAGGTGCGGCCGGAGACGTCAGGGTTGAGATACAGGGCGCAAACAGTGAGCCGCTCTCTGGATACTCCCTGGAAGACTCCCGCGAGCTGGTGGGCAACTACATTGAGCGAGAGGTCTCATGGCGGGTCGGTCCAGACCTGTCGAAACTCGTGGGCCAGACCGTGCGGCTGCGCTTCGCAATGAAGGATGCCGACCTGTATGCTTTCCGCTTTCGTGACCAGTAGCGCAGACTGCCCCTACTCGCCCTCGGCGGATACTCTGATACCTGACTCAAGCCGGACGCCAAGCTGCTTGCGCAGGTCGGTGACACACAGTCGAGCGTAGCGCTCAAGATCTTGGAGCACAGCTATATGAACAAGAGTACATGCGATATCCTCATTCACAACGGCCAGATCCTCACCATGGATTCGGAGCGCAGGATCTATCGTCCAGGCGCGATGGCGATCACCGGTTCACGCATCATCGAGGTTGGCGCCGATGCCGAACTACTACACAACTTTGATGCGAGGCGGACGATCAATGCCGAAGGCAGTATCGTGCACCCTGGCTTCATCGATGCTCACAATCATGTTGTACATACCTCCTGTCGGGGGGTCTTTGGCAACGTCCACGACGCAGGCTCATCGCCCGTCAATTTCGCGGATTGGAAAGCAGGAGTCACCGATGAGGACGAAGCTGCGGCAACCGCCATGGCTGGCCTCGAGATGCTCCGCAGTGGCTTCACGATGTTCATCGAGCCGGGCTCGTTGTTCTCGACCGAGGCGGCGGCTGAGGCGGTCGAGCGCGTCGGCTTGAGAGGCCTCTTCGCCCCGCTCTATCTTTGGGATAGGCGAGAGACCTTCAAAGCGATGCCCGCGCTCGAGAGTGAGAGTCTGATGGCTCGTGCGCCCATCGATCTCGACCGATCATTGGGGCAATTGGATGTCGAGATCCACCGCAATAAAGACCCCGAGGCTTTGGTGCGCGGGTACGTCTTCGTATACGGGGTAGGAACCGCTTCGTCTGAGCTGTTGCAGGCCGCCCACGCATGTGCTCGCGACAACAACGTACCTATGCAACTCCACGCCGGTTATGTTCCCAGGGAGGCCGAGATCTATCGTGCTATGGCTGGAGCCAGCCAACTCGTGCACTTGCGAGAGCTTGGTGTCCTTGACGAGCACACCGTTATCATCCACGCGAACGTCCTCGACGAGGCGGAGGAGACCGCGGTGCACGAATCGGGCTCACAGGTCGTGTGGTGCCCGACCGCGTTCTTCTCTCTCGGCATCGGACACAAAGCGAGCTTCAAAATGGCGGAGCGATATCGCCGCGGCGTCCGCGTTTCGCTTGGCACTGACGGCGCCTTCGATTGCACACCCGGCGAGAACATGCTAGCGGCACACTACGCCACACAAACCTATGGAGATCTCCTTTCCCCGGGAGCGCTGCTCGAAATGCAGACCGTCAACGGGGCCGCGGCCGCCGGAATGGGAGCTGAGCTGGGAAGCCTGGAGCCTGGCAAGCGCGCCGACGTTGTATTGAGATCCGCACAAGCGGCTGAAGTCTATCCCGCCAACAACCCGGTTCACCGGCTGGCATTGACAATGGGGACCGGAAGCGTGGATACAGTCTTGGTAAACGGCGAGGTGGTCTTCAGTGGAGGACATTCGACCAGGGTGGACGAGTTGGAGGTCTACCGAACCATCTCTGATTCGGTCGTAGCGCGAGCAAAGCGGCTCGGTATCGCTGTTGGCCCTGAATGGCCGATTATTAACTCATAGACGCGGAGCCCGCTGGCGGTGGGAACACATGAGAGGGCTGATCCTAGCTGTCCCATTCCAGGATCACTGCCAGGGCCTCGTCAGGCTTATTGAACAGCATGTGGTACGCATCTGCGGTCTGCCGCCATGATAGGCGATGGGTGATCATCGGCCCGGCCTTGATGCGGCCGTCGACGAGCATCTGCGCGGCATCTGCACGGTGTTTGGAGCGCGGTTCGGGCACCCTGATCCCCGCTACCAACAGCTTGTTCATGAAGACTCCGGAGTCTAGCGGGAGCAGCCCGTCGCCGGGTTTCCTTGTGCCCTGGTACAGGGCGATGAGGTGTAACACGCCGTCTTTCTTCATCATGCGCTGCGCCTGCTCGAAAGACTTGACGCCCGCGTTCCCACCGACGCACTCCACCACCACGTCGGCACCGCGGCCCTTGGTCAGCTCCATTACCGCCTCGACCGAGTCCGTCTTTGAGACGTTGATCACCACGTCGGCGCCGCACCGGCGGGAGATCTCGCATCTCAGCTCCGTCGCGTCCACCGTGATGACGCGCCCAGGGTTGCGTTCCCGTACCGCCTGCATGTAAAGGTTCCCGATTATTCCCTGTCCCAGAACGACCACGTCGTCTCCAGGCTCGATTGGGGTGGTACGCATCCACATGGTCGCGCTAGTAGACAGACCGATAAACGTTGCGGTCTCGTAGTCCATGTCGTCGGGGATGGTGCCATGCCCCCCGACGACATACTGGGCGTGTGGGCCGCTTACATTGGACCTGTCTCCGGGAACGACTCCCCGCACCTCGGCTCCCACCTCAACTACATCACCCCCGTCAGAGTAGCCCATCATCCGGGGAGGTATCGCCTCGGGCATGACGTAACGGCGAAACAGTTCGGAGCCACGGCTGATGAGGCTCCGGTTGACCTTGATCAGCACCTCGTTTGGACCGGGCGTCGGGATGTCCGCTTCTTCCATCTGGACGTTTGCGATGCCTTCCAGCTTTGCAAGACGCTTCATTGTGGCCATAAGGGCTCCTTCCTGGATGGAGGGACTTGTGTGAGGACGGTCCGCCGACCTAGGAGGTGGGCACGCGGCCCCCTCAACTCTTAGGTGCAATTGAAAAGGGGCCCTCGATTTGACGGGAGCCCCTTCGTTATGCGGTAAACAGTGGAGCCAATGGACGGATTCGAACCGTCGACCTGCTGTTTACGAAACAGCTGCTCTACCCCTGAGCTACATTGGCTGGACTAGTCTACGAAACCGCTCCGGGCCTACGGATGCCTGAGACTTGAACCATCTGACACCACTATTGACACCAACCCGGCTCACTCACCCGTCGAGAGAGCGGCGGCCATTCTCTCGCTGGCTTCCTTCTGGAATTCACGCACTATGTGCGCATAGATGTTCATGGTGGTGCTGATCTGAGCGTGGGCCAAGACCTCCATCGAGACTCACACCGGTACGCCCTGGGCCACCATGAGTGAGACCACACCGTGTCTCAAATCATGATAACGCATCTCCGGTAGCCCCGCTACCGCGAGCAAGCTCTTGAACCGGAGGCCTACTTGGAACCCGGACAGCGGGCACCCGGCTTTCTCGGTGAATACCAGGCCTTCCCGGGCATCGCCTTCCCAGGTCGGCACTCTTGGGCAGTTGAATAGATCACTCCCGCACTTCACAAATATGAACATCGTCGAAGAGCACCACACTGTCGTCCAATACTTCGAGCCAGATCCCACCAGGCGGGAGCGGATTGAAATCCTGCTGCTCAATTTCCAGGACGCCGTCAACACCTATCCGCAGCACTTTCTCAAACAGACTTATTTCCACTATATGCCACTCATTAAGCGGGTTGATGCACATTCGTACCGACATCGTTACACATTTGGGCTGGTTACTTAGATATGCGGGTCCCATCTTGCCCAGACGACGTGAGGTAACGGAGATCATCTCTGGCATGAAAGTTGAGGTGCATCCGACCAGTTGAAAGCTTCACACGCATGCACCACACTACCTCGTCCCAGTTGTCACCTGCGTTTGCATGGACATAGCCGGCACCCCAAAGCACTCGCTAAGGGAAAGTCATTTGAGGTCAATCTAGTCACCTTCCTCTCCGACACCTCATCTGCTCTAGACCAATGTTTCATCTGGACCTAAAGATTAGTTGGCTCTACGATTCGGACCTCGGTTTTGGCAATATGGGTCTGTGGCTGATCACCCAACGCAATACGCTCCGGTGACGAGTAGTACTCGGCCTCCTTGGCCGGAATCTCTCCCACGCTATCGAAGCTTCGCACCCATATGAACTCTGTCCGGTCCGCGTTGACCCAGGAGGCGTTGATGGGTATACCGTACTTCTCATGGTTAGGCTTAAGATCTTCATGGAACAGCTTGAGCCATGAGTCCATCATGCCTCGGTTGATAGTGTAGATCCGTAACTGCGAGACCATAGTTTCCTCCGTTTTTTGCTTCAGCTCGGAATGTTCTGGCGGCCATCCTAGTTGTCGACGATAAGGTCGGCCAACATGCGACGTGAACGCAACGATTTCAGTCAACGATCCGGGCTCACCGCAGACGTTTATAGAGTTTCCGCTCTAACGAGGTAGCCTGACGTGGGTCTGGGCCATATTTGTTTGGTCCCTTATCACCTCTCTCAGTGGCCCACACAATCAGCACTATCCATCCAATGACGAGAACGAACCACAATAATAACCACCAACCAGTCCTGTTGATGTCGTGAAGCCGTCTCACACCCAATGCCAGTGAGGGGATGATTGTGGCAAGGGTGAATAATGTTTCCAGCAGGCCACCCAGCCATCCGAAAGTGGAAGAATTGCCGGTTAGAGTATCTGCGATAATCAATGCAAAGCTTACAACTACTGTGAATAATCCAAACCACCAATACTCCGCCCTTGTAGACCTACCACTGAAATCAACGTATCGTTGAAATCCAAGCTTGACTGCAGTTCCGAAGTCAACCATCGGTAGTTCGGCAGCATCTATTCCAATATCAGTAGGTGTGGACGCGCTTAGAGAGACGCCACACTCTCCACAGAACTGAGCATTCTCCGGATTGTCGCTACCGCAACCTGTGCATTTCATATCAGCCTCTTCGCTTCTTCCATGATTTGCGACTGGGACGAGATAACATCGTATCCCCCAGTCGTACCTAATCCCCCCATGGGACTTCTAGCCGTTAGGTTCCACCATCACCCCACATGAGCCTGCCTCTGGGGCCAGAACAGCCTAGGGATTGTATCTGAGGTGGACCCCGAAAACTGGACAGGTGGTTAAGCTACAGTGAGGCTCCTAAGATGACCTGGATGCAAGGAGCAGGACATGAAGCAATCACGCAGGAAGTACGGTGCGGCGTTCAAAGCCAAGGTAGCCCTGGCAGCTC
>JASLXL010000139.1 GCA_030740335.1 SAR202 cluster bacterium
GGGCGAGTAGTGGCACGAAGGTCTTGAGGGCGTACACGGCTACGAAGACTCCCGCGTCGAGGCCGCCAGCGAGCCAGACAGCAGGGGTTCGCCCTCCAGTCAGGAGTGCCTGGCGGACAGGAGAGAGTACCGTGGTTCCGCGTCGAGACGTTTTGGGTGCCGTATCAGGTAGCAACAGGACTGGTATGAATGCAGCACTGCTGAGGATGCCGACCACTGTGAAGACCGCTACAGGGTCCATTGTCAGGAGCATCCATCCCGCCGCAGCTGGCCCAACCACATAGCCGGCGTTGCGGGCTGTCGAGAACCAGCCCAGGCGCTCGGCACGTCGTTTCCCGGAAAGCTCCGCGACATAGGCCAGTGTTACCGGGCCGTAGATTGCTGTGGCGAGGCCATGAATGATGCGAACGACAAAGAGCTGCTCGGGCGTGTTTACTAATGCGTAGACAAAAGGCATGCCCGCGAAGAATGCTGTTCCGGCGAGCAGCCACACGCGGCGGCCCCACTGATCCGACAGGACGCCTACCAGAGGTTTTAGGACCATGCCGGTCAGGGTTGAGACCGACACTATGAACCCAAGCAAGATGTCGCCAGCGCCCAGAGCAGCGGCGTACAGGGGCAGCAGGGGAGACTTGCCCATCTGATAGGCGGAACGGACGATGAAGTCCGCACTGGTGATCAGAGCGAACCCGTGTGGACGGAGATTAGGCGTCTCCGCCGTGTCCTCCACGGTCGCCCGTGGGTGTTGTATTCCTATGGTCAGAGGAGCCTCCGGGCAGGAAGATTGTTGTAGTCGATTGTGAGGGTCGCTCTGTGATTCGTTGGCAAAGGGCCTACGTCCCTCTTCGAATGTTCCTATGTCTTGATCTCGGGCAATTCTAATTCATGTACTACATCGATGAAACGGGGCAGGTCGTTGTCGATGACCTCCTGGAGTGCTTCAAACTGTACGTCCAGTCGGGCGGACACGTCTGTGAACACGAGACGGGACTGCTTCGTGGGTCGGTAGTCGCCCAAGGAGGGCACGAAACCCATCTCTCGGATTTTTTGCATTAGCCGCGCTGGGGAGCTGATCCGGTCGTGGCCCTCGATGGCCCTCTGCTGAATCAGGTTGTCCTCTATGGCTCCTAGCTTTCCGGTAAGTGTCTCAGCCGCGGCAGAGATAACCTCCTTGGCTGTATCGGACGCGGCCCGACTGACCCACTCGTTGACCTGCCCCTTGAGACTGAGGATGCGGTTGACGGCGTCTGCGGTCTCGGAGACCTTGTCTCGCATCTGGATCAGCAGTTCAAACTGCTCCTTGAGATCGGCCTGGGTCGCATGGGCTAGTGGGTTCTTGAGGATGTCGAACTGTTGAGTCTCGGCCTGTCCGTCTATGGAAAGCCGCACCCGGTAGGTGCCTGGAAGCGTCATGGGACCGATGAGACCGTGGTCTGTGGCGCCTGCAATGTCCACCTGTTTGGCGTCGGGGTGACGCATGTTCCAAATGAATCGGTTCATGCCCACTTCGATTGGAACTGCCGGGTCGACTCGAGTCTTCTTTTCGCCCGCGGCCTGGGTAGCCTGTGGGGGCTCTTTGGACGTAAAGGTCTTGATCTCGACACCGTTTGAATCCATGAATGTGAGGGATGCCACTCCCTCAGGCTTCTCGGCGAGGTAGTAGTGGACGACCACTCCCTCAATTGGGTTTTCGCCCGCGTCGAGCATCCTGCGCACAATTTTGCCCGTTGGGAGCTTCTGCCCTTCGAATGTGGCTAAGGACCCGAGACCCAGGGAGTAGACCTTGCCCTGTTCCGCGGAGCGTCCGCCTCCCAGCGGCGACATCATTCGGTCCGCGGTTGCCGGCTCAAAGAGGTGCATGGCACTTTTAATGTCGGAAGTGGCCTGCCGTAGGACAGTCAGGTCGTCGAGTATCCAGAAGGAGCGACCGTTGGTGGCAACTACGAGGTCGTTGCCCTTGACCACTAAATCCGAGATGGGTACCGTGGGCATGTTGAGTTGTAGCCGCTGCCACGACCCGCCGTCGTCGAAGGACACGTACACGCCGGTCTCTGTGCCAGCGTAAAGGAGGCCAGGCCTGACCGGGTCCTCCCGAATTACGCGAGTGAAGTCGTCGCCGGGGATGCCGTCGGTAATCTGAGTCCAGGTCGCTCCATAGTCGGAGGTTCTGTACAGGAATGGCTGGTTGTCGTCGAACTTGTACCTGGTGGCCGACATGTACGCGGTCGCCGGGTCGTGGGCCGAAAGCTCGATGATGTCGATTCGGGTCCACTCCGGGATGTCTGCCGGCGTGATGTCGGTCCAGGTCTCGCCGTCGTCACGGGATAGATTGACCAGGCCGTCGTCTGACCCGACCCAGAAGACACCCTTCTCGTGGGGCGACTCTGCCAGCGCGAAAATGGTGCCATAGTGCTCTACTGCGGTTGTGTCCAGTGTAATTTCGCCGCCTGACGGCTCCATCTTGGATCGGTCGCCTCTGGTCAGGTCAGGCGAGATGGCTGTCCAGCTTTCGCCCTCGTCCTGCGAGCGGAAAATGACCTCACCAGCCACGTAGAGAGTGTCGGGGTTGTGGGGCGAGATGACGATTGGATAGGTCCACTGGAATCGGTGGCGGTGGTCCTTCACGCCCAGCCCCCACTGGAATTCAGGCCAGACTGAGACGATTCGTGTCTGGCCGCTGGAGTGGTCGTACCGCAGTAGGGAGTCACCGCCGCCGGCTGAGCTGCCGATTGCGCCGGAGTAGACGATGTTCGAGTTGTCGGGGCGCACGGCTATGTGCCCGCTTTCAGATGAGCCAACCGGGTAGCAGTCCCCCCAAAGGATAGCGCCTTTGGGCGAACGGCTGGGAACGGAGATAGCAGTGTTGTCTTGCTGGGTGGCGTAGACGCGATAGGGGATCTGATTGTCGGTGGCCAGGTGGTAGTACTGGGATGTGGGCTGGTTGAATATCGTTGACCATGTGTCGCCGCCGTTGAAGCTCACGCAAGCGCCGCCGTCGTTGCCCTCGATCATACGACAGGTGTCGTTCGGGTCGATCCACAGTTCGTGGTTGTCGCCGTGGGGTGTGCTTACGCCAGTGAATGTACGTCCACCGTCTGTGGATTTCCACATGCCGAGGTTGAGCACATAGACGGTTTCGGGGTCCTGCGGGTCGGCGTATACGTGAGAGTAGTACCAGGGGCGTTGAAGCAGGTCACGGTTGTCGGAGACCATCTCCCAAGTGTCGCCGTTATCGTCGGAACGGTATAGCCCACGGTCTCCGGCCTCGACTATGGCGAACACTCGACCGGTCTTGGTCGGTGCCACCGCGACCCCTATGCGGCCCTTTACGCCACGCGGAAGTCCCGGGTTGTCCGTTATGTCGGTCCAGGTATCGCCACCGTCGGTCGATCGGTATATTCCACTGTCTGGACCCCCGCTCGTGAAGGTGTGTGGCTCGCGTTGGGCGTGCCATAATGCGGCGAACATGTTTCGTGGATTGTTGGGGTCTATGGATAGGTCAACGGCCCCTGCATTCTCGCTAACGTACAGGATTTTCTCCCAGGTATTGCCGCTGTCTTTAGATCGGAACACGCCGCGTTCTTCATTGGGACCGAAGGCATGGCCGAGGGCGGCTACGTACACCACGCTCGGATCGGTCGGATGGATGCGCACGCGGGAGATGTGTCGTGTGTCAGCGAGACCGACGTTGGTCCAGGTTTGTCCGGCGTCGGTGGAGCGGTAGATGCCGTCCCCATGGGTAACATTGCCTCGAATGCACGCCTCGCCGGTGCCTGCATAGAGAACATTGGCGTCTGAGGTTGCTACCGCTAATGCACCTACAGCTGCTGTAGTGAAGAAGCCATCCGAAATGTTGCGCCAGTAGATTCCGCCGTCGTCCGTCTTCCAGACACCGCCGCCAGATGCACCGAAATAGAAGACCATCGCGTCATTTGGGTCGCCCGCTGCTGCAACAACGCGCCCGCCTCTGTGGGGTCCTAATGACCGCCATTCAAGGGATCCGAACAGTTTTGGGTCGATGGTCGCACTGACTGCATTATCGCTGGGCATCTGGGCCTCCTGGAGCTTGGTTGGGACTCTAGAACAGGCTCCGGAACCTGCTCTTGACTACCTGGCGTGTGAGGGCCTCCCTCATGCACCAGATAAACGTGCTATCTCTCTCTTCACACACCGTTTACAACGGCCAATTTGGCAAAGCTGCGCTATCTTCTCACGCCGTTGGAAAACGAGTCAACTTCGATTGTCAAAACTGAACAAGTCTAAAAGAATGCCAAATATTGGCCCTGTAGCATCTTCTCATCGGTTTGCGGGCGAGGGTAGTATGTATCCCTGAGCACTCGGGGTTTCGAGTTGCGCTCAGGGAGGAGTCAGATGCTTCAGGATTTGCTGCGGGTGCCCGCGGCACAAGAGGTAGCTGCCAGGCTAGAGCCGACTGACGTCAGTCCCTCGGCGACCGGTCTTGAGGACGGCTCACGTCCGTGGCTGGGCGTGCGGTTGTTCAGGGGACTGAAGGCATATGTCGCCTGGCACCTCAGGTACTACAAGCTGATAGCGCGCGATGCGCGAACGCCCCGCACACCCAAAATACTCTTGTGGAGCGCAGTACTGTATGCCGTTTCCCCAATAGGGCTCGTTCCGGACGTGATTCCGGTATTGGGATACTTGGATGACGTGATAATCGTACCTACTCTCATCATGATTGCCGTCAAGAAGGTTCCCCCAGAGGTCATAATCGACTGCCGCTTAATTATGGGCATCCGGAGGGGCCTCGCCACCGTCGGCGCCAGTGCCCGCGAGCGTTAGTCGGACGGCGAAGCCTGGTAAACTGTCGCCTCTCCCCGCAGGACCTCCTCGTCGCTTTGGTTTTGTACGACAAAATTGCTATCGGGCGGTTCTCCCGTACCGATGTGACTGTTGCCTCCGCCGTGATCGTGTCTCGATGTAGACCGGTAGTGGAAAGCGCCATTCCTGTGATATGAAAACCTCCCCGGCCCGGGCATGTCCATCGCGACGAAGGCGTGAAGCAGGCTTGTGGTGATGCTGCCCTGGGCCATCAGACACCCGGAGCGTGTGCGGCTGGTGAATTCGGTGTCAAAGTGGAGAGGATTGTCGTCGCCGGTGATCTTGGCGTAGTCCGTTACAATCCCTTGGGTCACGGTAGTCGTTCGTCGTGTCTTCTGGCCTATCGACTCGTCCATCACTTTCTCCTCCTTCGTTCTTGCTCGACAGCCATGTTACACCCGTGTGGAGCAGCGGTAGAGGTCTATCAATTGGCAGTTTGGTGATAGAGTCTAGCTCTGCTGCCCGCGAATACTGTACCGATTCGTATGTGGACTGCTATCATGAGTCGGTCTCGTGGAGCAGGATTCGCACATAACGGTTCGTGGACTTACGCACTTTTATGGTGTGGACGGGACGGCGCTGACCGCTCTGGCCGGGGTGGATTTCGAAGCTCGGCGGGGGGAATTCGTCTCTGTGATAGGGCCCAGCGGCGGGGGAAAGACCACACTGCTGAAGGTCATTGGCGGTCTTCTACAGCCAACATCGGGAACCGTGGCAATTGACGGTGCGAGTCCTGAGGATGCCCAATTGCTCAAGCGCATTGGTTTTGTATTCCAGGAATCTGCATTGTTGCCGTGGAAGACCGTGACCCAGAACGTGAGGCTGCCCATGGAGATAAACCATGGGGAGACTCCACCGGACATAGGAGCCACAGGGCGTCTGATCGAGACGGTCGGTCTCGATGAGTTTCGGGACTACTATTCCCATCAACTATCCGGTGGTATGAGACAGCGGGTTGCATTTGCAAGGGCCCTTGTTACGGACCCTGACGTGTTGTTGATGGACGAGCCTCTTGGTTCCTTGGACGAGATTACCCGTACGTCGATGAGGTATGAGCTTCTCAAAATATGGGAGGCGTTGCCAAAAACAATAGTCCTGGTCACCCACAGCATCGCAGAGGCGGTCATGATGTCCGACAGGGTCGTTGTCCTGTCCTCCAGACCGGGACGAGTAGTAGGAGAGATTTCCATCGACCTACCGAGGCCTCGTGAGGAGGCTCTGGAGCGGGCACCTGAATTTTTGGATCGAGCAGACGGTGTAAGGGAGTTGTTGGCCATTGGAGCGAAGCGCACTACAACAGTCGGCGGAGCACGCGCAGGATCATGAGCCAGGGGTAACTCGGGCGACCAAAGGCCGGCTCCGGCTGAGCATTCCGGTATCTGCCCTCGGCTATCTGGCGCCGGCTGCGATGGCAGCCCTTGTGCTGATGGTGGGATGGGAGCTGTGGGTCCGGCTTTCCGATATGCCAGTCTACATCGTTCCTGGACCCTTGGCGGTGTTGCGACGCTTGTTTGGGGATGTCGGTTTTTTTGCAGGCCATGGGGCCACGACCCTGATGGAGGCCGGCGCAGGTTTCTTTCTAGGTTCACTTGTAGCGGTGGTGGCAGCGACGTTGATGGCCCACTCTCGCATGTTGGAGCGGATACTGCTTCCGTTGGCGGTGGTGGTTAAGGTAACGCCCATCGTGGCTATCGCACCACTATTTGTCATCTGGTTCGGATTCGGTTCTACACCGAAGATCCTGATTGCGGCGATAATCACCTTCTTTCCAGTGATGGTAAACGCCAATGTGGGGTTGAGGGCGGTCGACCCGGGGGCGCTCGATCTCTTCAGGTCGCTTCACGCTAGCAGGGTCGAGATACTCTTGAAGTTGAGAGCGCCCAGCTCCCTCCCATATCTGTTCGCCGCGTTTCGGATAGCCGTGCCACTATCAGTTATCGGGGCGGTGGTGGGGGAATGGTTCACGGGCGACCAGGGCCTGGGCAGCGTGATTATCGTCGCCCACAATGATTTGGACACACCAACGCTTTTCGCGGCAATTTTTTCGTTGGCGATTATAGGGGTCAGCCTCACACTGGCTACTTTCTATGTGGAGAAAAGGATGCTGTTTTGGCACGATTCTTTCCTGGCATGACGGGAGCGACGGTTGTTCTGATGGCGCTAGTGGCGTTGACTGCAGTGGCGTGTGGTGGCGAGGAGCTGGACACCGCGCCGGATCACATTGTGTTCATGCCCGGTTTCAAGGCCCAGGCGAACCTGCCTTTCGTCGCGGCCTATGTTGCCCAAGAGAAAGGATACTTCGAGACGCAGGGGCTGGATGTTGAGATACAACACGCGAGCAGAGGGGAGCACTTGAAGTTGCTGCTCTCGGGGGATGTGGATATCACGACAGCCGCCGCCACGTCTGTCCTCAAACGACGATCGGACCCGGAGATACCGGTCGTGGCATTTGTCCTTTTCGGCCAGCGAGGGCAGCAGGCCTACGTAGCCTTGAGTGACTCGGGAATGAGCACGCCGGATGATTGGGAGGGTAAGACCTTCGGATACAAGACATCGATCCCGCCGGACTACCTCGCCGTTTTGAAGTCTAGTGGTGTCGATCGCTCTCGGATCACAGAGGTCAATGCAGGTTTCGATCCAAGGGTATTGACCGAAGGCAGAGTGGATGTGCTTGCGGTATTCAATTCGAACGAGCCAGACACGATCCAAAGGCTTGGTTTCGAGGTGACGACCTGGGAACCCGAAGACTTCGGTGTTCCCAACCTGGGACTGACGTACATTGCGACAGAGCAGACGGTTGGTGAAAGAGGCGATCTAGTGCAGAGGTTTCTGAAGGCCACGCTCAAGGGGGTGGAATTCGCCCTTGCCAATGTCGAAGAGACGCTGGACATTGTTCTCGAATACGCCCCGGGGTCTGACCGGGACCACCAACGGTTCATGCTGGAGACAGAGCTGGCCGACGCTCGGAGCGACCTCATCGACCAGAACGGGATCGGTTGGATGACGGACGGGCAGTGGATGGCCCTTTACGATTACCTGCTCGAATTCGACGCTTTGCCTAATCCCTTCGACTACAAAGAAGCTTTCACCGACAGATTCCTGCGCGGGGTCTACGATGAGGGAGAGCTTAGCTGGCCGTAGGCGTGCTGGTCGCGCGGGTTGTCGGGGTGTGGCGACCAATGTCGGTCTAGCGGCGTGGGTTCTTAGCCTCGGCTAGTACGCTCACGGTCAATGATGGACCCTATCTCACGGGCCGCGTCGTCGATACGCCCCTCCCGGTTATAGACGATGAAGTCGAACTTTGGGGCCTCCTCCATCTCCTTTAGGGCGGTGTCTAGTCGCCTCTGAAGAGCCTCTGGTGATTCGGTCATACGGCTTTTGAGTCGGGAGGCTACATCGCTCATTTCTGGGGCCGCCAGGAAGATAAACAGTGCGTCTGGGAGAATCTTGCGGATGGTGGCCGCACCCTGGACATCAATCTTAACGACGACGTCCTGGCCTGCCTCTAGCGCCTTGGTGACCTGGTTACGTGGTATCCCGTACATGTTTCCGTAGACATTGGCGCTCTCAAGGAGTCCATCGGCGTCGGCCATTTGGCTGAACGTCTCTTTTGATACGAAAATGTAGTCAACTCCATCCGTCTCGCCCGGGCGGATCGTGCGACTGGTGGCCGTCACGGTGAAGTGGTACGGATATCCGAGTTGTTTCATCCGCGAGAGGACTGCGTCCTTGCCAACGCCGGATGGCCCGGAGAGAACTACTATAAGGGGATTTTCGCTACGTGCCATCTTGCCTTACCGGAGGGGGTTGATTCATATGGGTATCTTGAGCCAATGAGCGTTGGCCTCGTGGTTCTAGTCCCCCTTATGGGTGTGAGAGAGAGTCGAGGGAGCGCCAAAAGCTAGGGTACGAGACGTCGGCGGCTTCGGCTCCTGCAATCGTGGTTGTGCCGGTGGCCATCAGCCCGGCGACGGCCATCGTCATCGCTATTCGGTGGTCGCCGGCGCTGTCGCACGGCGCGCCCTGGAGGCGGTCAACTCCACGGATGGTCATGCCGTCGGGCCGCTCCTCGATGTCGGCTCCAAGGCTCGATAGCCCAGCTACCGTGGTCATGATTCGATCGGACTCCTTGATGCGAAGCTCTTCGGCGTCGCGGATTGTCGTTGTGCCGGACGCGAGGCTGGCAGCTAGCGCGAGGGCGGGCAGCTCATCGATTGCCCTCGGTACAGCATCGCCAGCAATCTCTGTCCCGTGGAGCTGGCTGCTCTCGGCGACGATGTCAGCGACAGGTTCGTCCCCGATTTCGCGCACGTTTTTTATCTGGATGTTTGCACCCATCGAACCCAGTGTGTCTAGTACACCGGTGCGTGTGGGGTTGATTCCTACGTTGCGGATCGTTAGACGAGCATCGGGGTGGACGCAGGCCGCCACCAACCAAAAGGCGGCGCCGCTGATGTCGCCGGGGACGGCCACGTCCATGGCGTTAAGGGTCGAGCGGCGGACCGAGATCCGCGGGCCGGCTATGGTGATGTCCGCGCCCATCGCGTGCATCATGCGTTCAGTATGATCACGGGACTCCGCTGGCTGGACCACGGTGGTCTCGCCGGTGGCGTGAATGCCGGCGATCAGTACGCTCGACTTGACCTGGGCGCTGGCGACGGGTTGATCCAATGAGATTCCGAACAGATTGCCGCCGCGAATTGCGAGTGGGGCGAAAGAGTTGTCGTCCCGTCCCAGGATATGTGCACCCATCTCACTGAGGGGGGTGATAATGCGGTCCATCGGTCGCGAGCGCAGCGATTCGTCGCCGGTCAGGACGCTGAAGAATGGCTGCGCGGCCAGGAGACCCGCGACCAGCCGTGTGGCCGTGCCGCTGTTGCCAGCGTTAAGTACCGTATCAGGCTCGGTGAGGCCGTCGGGACCCTGGCCCTGCACCAGGAAACACTCTTCGGCCCCCGTCTGCGCACAGTTCAAGTGGGCTGTTATCGAAATACCAAGGCCGCCCATGCAGCTCAGTATGGATGCGCGGTCGTCACCGTGACAGAGGTTGGATACGTGGGCATTTCCGGAGGCGATAGAGTTGAGCAGGATAGCTCGTTGGGATATTGACTTGTCTCCCGGCAGGGTGACAGTTCCCCCAAGCCGCGCGGTGTTCCGAACGGTTCTGATCATGGCGCGGTCGGGTCGCAGGCCGTTCCATCGGGTGCCCCTAGCCTGAGGGTGGGCAGAAAAGTGAACAGAGGAGTACTACTTGTGGTCATTCTTGTCGTATCGATCGGCGGCCTCATTGATTTTCTTGATCTTACCCGTCAGTCTTCTACCGAAGAACATGCCCCCGAGAGATTGCCCTATCGTGGGAATTTCGGGACCTCCCTCCGGGACTACGGCGTCGACCTCCCACTTGATCCTCTCTTCGCGAGCTCGCTCCAACTCCTTCGCCAGATCGCCATCTTCCTGATCCAGTTGGTCGCGGTAATTGATCAGCTCAGTGATGGCCTGGTTGATCCAGTGGCGGACCGGTTCGGCATTTGCGCGAAATGATGCGGCGCTGTGTTTAGGGTCTTCCCTTGCGAAATGGGACATGGTCCTGAATTCGGCTCCGGCCACGCGGGCGATCTCGCGCCATGAGGATGCGGACGAGACGGATCCGACAAGGGCTGAAGAGAGAATTCGAGGAAGTAACACAGCTGCGGAAGAGTAGGAATCGTGCTCGAGAGCATCTATGAAAAGCGGCTGGGCGCCCAATATCTCTACCAATCCGGTGACAGTCTTGACTGCTTCAGGTTTAGCCCCTTCGGACGGAATGATGCAGTAGTTGGTGCCCTCGAAGATCTCTACGCTAGCGTCTTCAATTTCTGACATCGGCTCTTTGGGTTGCGGCCGGCCTGCTACGAAATTTATATCGTCGGAATAGTATTCCTTGGCCCATTCCAGAACCTCAACCTTGTTGGTACCGGTGTCTGTGATCACGCATCCCTTCTCCAGGATCGGGCCGATCGCCTCCATGAGTTCGCGGGTCTCGCCTGCGGGCGCGTCCAGAATCACAAGCTGTGCGCCCTCTAGGGCACCTTTGAGATTTCTGCTCGTGCGATCAAACGCGCCCATCTTGGAGCCCTTGGTAAGCAGTCCGCTGTATCCGGAAGTGCCGAGTATCTCCGTATTTTGGAGGTTGGCCTGCTTGAGGCCGAGGCCGATAGAAAGGCCGACGGGCCCCGCCGTGATGATTGTAATTCGGTCCATATCTGTCCTTCTCCCTACTTCCCCGCAAACTTAATTGATAGCAGATTATCCCAAAGGTGTCTACCAGAGTACCAGGCTACCGAGGATCCTGATGAGCGGGTCCAGAACCAGGGAGAAGAGTCCCATCCCTGGAACGGCGAATCCGATCATGATGACTATCAGCAATGGGCCAAAGCCGAACTTTTCCAACTTGGCATACTCTGTGGCGGCCTCTCTCGGAAGCACGCCAAGTGCGACGTTGAACCCATCCAGAGGCACCAGCGGAACGAGGTTGAACGACGCGATGAGCAGGTTCCAGAACACCGCCGTGAGCAGAAAGTAGCCAACTGCAGAGCCGCCTTGGAACACATATGGGCCGCTTCCCCCGTCTACAATGCCGACATTCAGCGGAATGGCGAATATTGCGGCCGCGGCGATGTTCGATAGTGGACCGGCCATGGCCGTGACAGCCATCCCGCTGCGGGGGGCGATTCGCATATCTGTCGGGTTTACGGGCACAGGTTTGGCCCAGCCGAATCCGACCAGCAGTAACAAGATAGTGCCCATGGGGTCCAGGTGAGCGAGGGGCGAAAGAGAGAGCCGCCCAGCCGAGCTGGGGGTTGGGTCGCCTAGCCGGGTGGCGGCCAGAGCGTGGCTGAACTCGTGGACGCTGAGGGCGAACAGGATAGCCGCCAAGAATCCGCCGGACGAAACCAGCGCCTGGTAGGGATCGACTTGAAATTGATTGAGGAGCCTTAACAGCAACTAGCGTTTGTTCCGGTCTGGGGAATACCGTGTACGTGCGCGAGGTCCGCCAAGAGTCGTGTCCGTAGAATAGCAAAGGACGGGGCGAATTGCTCCGCCCCGTCCTTTTGAAGTTCGTTCGAGTAAGG
>JASLXL010000140.1 GCA_030740335.1 SAR202 cluster bacterium
GCGGAAGGGAGAAATACGCTACTCCCATCGTAAGCGCCTACAAGTCCATATACCACCAAGGATCACTATACCAAGCGCCGCTATAATATTGGTGAACGTAGCGATTAGGAATTGCTTTACTCTACGGCAATCTACCACACACCCTCGCGCCGGCAAAGCTCATTCCCTGACTGACGGTGTTTTAGCCACGGGCCGGTCGGTAAACATCTTTACTTTCAGCCAACGGTCCGAGAGGAAGTAGGGGACGTAGGCCCCACCCCGAATCATCATGGCTATCACTGTAGCCCAGGCCACGCCGAACTCCCCCAATCCCGTGAATTGGGTTAGTACGTACGCCAGCGGAATCCCAACCACCCAGAGAGAGACCAGGGTTATCAACAAGGGCGTCACAGTATCCCCGGCCATTTGGAAAGAGTTCTGGAATACCTGGCCTGCCCCCATGAAAAGGAATCCAAGGACTGTGATGCGTATCCACAACGAGGCCACCTGGAGGAACTCGGGATCCCGGTTGAAGATGGAGAGAACCAGTACCGGAAACGCGAAGAGGAAGAGGCATAAGATGGTCTTCACGGTCAGGACATAGCCGATTGCACAGTACATGGTCTGTTTGGCCCGCTCCGGCTTCCCGGCCCCCAGACTCTGCCCCACGATCACTCCGGAAGCCAGGCCCATGCCCTGGCTTCCCAGGTTGGCGAACATCTCCACTCGCCGAGTGACGGTAAAAGCGGCCAAAGTGATGTCCCCAAAGGGAACCACTAAGAATATCATCACCATCTGGGACACAGTGCGCTCCATACCATTAAGCGCCGCTGGCACTCCCAGCTTGATCATCCGCCACAGCAACGGCCCGTCAAAACGGTACTCGCTCAGCCTGGGGTGCAGACGGGACGTGCCCCGGAACAGTACCCAGAAAAGAATGGACACAGATAGGGCATGGGCGATGATATTAGCCATCGCTGCGCCGGCCAGTCCCATTTCCGGGAAAATCCCCAGCCCGAACACAAGCAGCGGGCTCAGCGCAATGTGTGCCACCCTCGCAACCGTCGTCGACTTCATCAGCGTAAGGGTGTCCCCCGCCGCGGCCAGCGCGTGCCCGCTCACTTGCTGGAAGGCCATTGCCATCTGGCCTATAAACTGGAGGCGCATGTATGGAGCGCCCTCGGCGATAACCTCTTCCGACAGCCCCAACAGACGGAGCAGAGGCTCGGTGAAGAAGACACCTATCCCGACCATGACGGTACTAAAGACGATGGTCAGGGTCCATGCTTGCATCAGAATGTGGTTGGCCAGAGCCTGGTCGCCCATGCCGATGGCTCGGGAGATCATTGCCCTCTGCGATATATCTATGCCCTGCCGACCAGTGAAACCCAACTGAGTGTACTGCTGAGCCACCCCCATACCAGCGATGGCTCGAGTGCCCAGAAAGCCGGCCCACACCAGATCGGCTATCTGGTCCAACACTCGCAGAAATCCCTCGACAAACTGAGGCCACGCTATGAACGCTAAGTTCCGGGGGATGCTGCCTGTAGTGAGGTCTCGCGTCGCGTAGGCGGACCGCCGCCGCTCTCCACGACCAGGCAGGCTTTGAGGCGCTGGCTCGGCCGTAGGGAAAGTGCCTTCCGAAGGTGTTGGATCAGAGTCCTGAGTTGGTTTATCCATCTACCATTCGCACCAAAGTTTGCCGCCGCAAATTGGGTTTCAGCGATAGGTGCTATGCTACTGTGGTGTCGGAACCACGTCAAATGCACAGCTATGGGACAGGGCCTAGAGGTGTCCCCCAGAATGGGCTAAGCCAGAACCACGCCTCTCAACTGAAGAATAGGGCAAACCAGTACAACAATGGTTGACGTGGGTGCAGGGCGTGCTCTGCCTTTGACAATTGCAAGGGAAGTTGGTAAGTTCTTGCCATCCACATATTCGGAGGCGACCCTTGGCTCGCACCCTAGACCAGGTCGAAATGGACAAAATCGTCTCCCTCTGCAAACGCAGAGGCTTCATCTTCCAGTCCAGCGAAATCTACGGCGGCCTCGCCTCCACCTACGATTACGGCCCCCTGGGCATCGAACTCAAACGCAACATACGCGACGCCTGGTGGCGTCGCTTCATCCAGTACCGCGACGACATGGTCGGCATCGAGTCCGCCATCCTCATGCACCCTCAGGTCTGGGTCGCCTCTGGTCACTCCGATACCTTCACCGACCCCCTCGTCGAGTGCAAAGCCTGCCACCACCGCTTCCGACAGGACAACTTGACCTACCTCGGTGAAGTTGGGCTTCTTATTGGTAGCAATACAAATCTGGATGTTGTCAAGGGTTCAACTCTTCCCATGGCATCGGAAAACCAATACGATGTTGTACTAATTCGTGGCCTTGGACTTACGCCACCAGATGCATCTACCGTTCTAGTGGCTGCGCGTCTCATCGGACCAGACTTCCACACAGAGAAAACCTTCGCAGAGGTGGGAGCGGTTATTGATCTGCCCAAAGATGAGAGGGTCCTATTTGTTGGCCGAAAACTCGAGCGGGAAGAAAGTGATTACTCTGTCGCATTTCAGATACCCTTGTCTTTGGAAACAGCAACAATAACCTTAGTGTTCCAGAACGCCTCCGGTGCTGTTTGGCCCATGGTTATCGAAGTGGGCACCTCAGATGGACGTCTCCAAATGTGTTCTAGCAAGGAAGTCACTGCCTGCCCCGACTGTGGCGGCGAGCTTACCGAGGCCCGCCACTTCAACCTCATGCTCAAGACCTTCCTCGGCCCCGTCGAGGACACCGCCTCCCAGGTCTATCTCCGTCCCGAAACCGCCCAGGGCATCTTTGTCAACTTCCAGAACGTCCTCACCGCCACCAGAAAGCGCCTTCCCTTCGGCATCGGTCAGATAGGCAAGTCCTTCCGCAACGAGATCACCACCGGTAACTTCACCTTCCGTACCCGTGAGTTCGAGCAGATGGAGATCGAGTTCTTCGTCAAGCCAGGCACTGACGAAGAGTGGCACCAGAAGTGGGTCGACGACTTCATGCAGTGGTTCATCGACCTGGGCGTCCGCGAAGAAAAGCTCCGCCTCCGACCCCACGCCCAGAGAGAGTTGTCCCACTACTCCAAGGCCACCTCCGACATCGAGTACAGCTTCTCCTGGGGCTGGGGCGAACTCATGGGCATCGCCAACCGCACCGACTTCGACCTCAAGGCCCACACACGGCACAGCGGCATCCGCCTCGACTACTTCGACGACGAGGTCCACGACCCGGACCGGAAGCATTATGCCCCCTACGTTGTCGAGCCTGCCCTCGGCGTCGACCGCGCACTCCTCGTCTTCCTCTTTGACGCCTATGATGAAGAGATTATTGAAGGCGACACTCGTGTCGTCCTCCATCTCCACTCGGCCATCGCCCCCATCAAAGTCGCCGTTCTGCCACTCAGCCGCAACGAACGCCTGGTGCCCAAGGCTCGTGAGGTCTACGACCTTGTGCGAAGCCGCTTCACCACCCAGTACGACGATGCCCAGTCCATAGGCCGCCGCTACCGGCGTCAGGACGAGATCGGCACACCCCTTGCCGTCACCGTCGATTTCCAGACCCTCGACGAGGACAACGCCGTCACCATCCGCGACCGCGACACCATGGAGCAGGTCCGCGTCCCCATCTCAGAACTGATGGACACGCTGACAGAGCGGTTGGATCGCTAGTGGTACAATAGAATTGAGGTGAACAAATTGCAGACACGAGATCTCTACCAGTTCAAAGCCATCCTCTCCCACAACCCAGAGATTGGGCAGATCATCGCCCAAGTGCTGGCCAT
>JASLXL010000141.1 GCA_030740335.1 SAR202 cluster bacterium
ACCTGAGATTCTGCCAGAAGGACGTTTCTGTCGAACACGGAGTTGGCCGAAAAGTTACCCACCCGTCCGAGGCCGTCGACAGAATCGATGGGACTAGCTCCGTTTTCCGCTGCAGATATCCATAGTTCATTCGCGTCTAGATTGCGGGAACTGGCGCCGAGATTGGCGTAGGTGGTAACAGAGGTCAGATCTGCAACCAGGTATTTTTGATCCGAAATAATCATGGTCGGGAAGTAGTCGACCGTTTCTGTGACCTTTACAGGGATCCTGAAGCCAGCGACCGACACGTCAAATGTTTCGCCCTTGATGTGGCCGGAGTTACGCATGAATGACTTGCTGGCTAGGACCGGGATCGGTCCGCGAGCCTGCCCATAGTACAGGCCCCGTGAAGTGAGTGCGTTGCCACTTGACCAGGAAAATAGAGATGATCCTCCGTCGCCGCCGACGCTCACACCGGAATCTCGTAAGGAGTCTGAAACCGCGTCCGAGGTCACTCGAAGTACGTTCCAGTTGGAGGTGTCGGCGAAAGACTCGACCACCTTGAACTGCTCGTTTCCCACACCAACTGCTATCTCATCAACGATGATAGAGCCTGCCTGGAGTCTCCGGCCAGCCCCGGTCTCATGGATCCTGAGTGAGATCAGAGAAATCGGGACGCTAGATCGTGGCGGAGCGTATCCACCTGGAGCCAGATTGGCAGTAAGAACAGTCCAGTCAGCGGAGTTTAACGTGCCGAGAGGCAGTGTCCTATACCGACCAGTTGCATCTCGGAGTCTTGCGGTTACCCTGACAGTTGGGTGCGGCCGATCGGACTTGAGGACTACAGTGAATGTAAGGGCATCCTCTGGCAATTCAAGACTCTGAGGCGACTCGTCGGACCCCAGGGATAGGATCAGATCGTCGATTGGATCATCCGAAAAGTCGTCTCGGTACCAGCCTACATCAGAAAAAGATTCGCTGTCCAATGCAAGCATCGTGTATGAAGTACCGAAGCTTCGGGACAGGTCATGACCGCTGCTCCTCAGGACCGGGCTGGCCATCTCGACTCCTGGCACTTTGAGGTATGCTTCGGATAGGGTCGGTCGCGGCGTCGGCTCAATACCTGGGGTCGGTACCGGCGTCGGGGTAGACCTCCTCCAACTGCGGCGGGTTCCGGTAGTCTGGAAGCTCTCCCGAATGTCGGTTACCCTGAGATCGGAGCCGGTTGAATATAGCACGCGCTCCTCGAAACTCCGTTCAAGGGTGGCTCCGAAGCTTGATGCGAAAATGCCAAGGCCCGCCGTGAGTATCAGCAATAGCGATAGTCGCGCGTAGTGCGTCGGGTTGCGGGCCATCTGCCAGATTCCCATGACCATCCCTGCGGGTAGCCGGGAAGAAAACAAGCGGCTCACCAGGTTCATAACCACCGGGAATAATCGCAGTAGCACCATCGCCGACGCCACGAGGATGAGGCCTGGCAGCGCCAGCAGGAGCTGGTTAACCGCCAATTCCCCGAATAGCTTCGTAGCCACGACGGATCCCTGCTCAGTTAGCTGACGGAACAGGAATATACCGATCACAAGCCCGAGTACGTCCAGATAGTAGTGCTGGTATGCAGGCTGGGACGTTGGTCTCGCCGACTGCTGGCGGTGACGGGTCACACTGATTCGCGCTGCCTGGACCGCCGGTACAATCAGGGCCACGAAGCTTAAAGCGCCTCCGAGGACGCTCATCATGTACGCAGGGCCTGAAATCGAGGCTACAACGCGAGCGCCTCCGGTGAGGTCCGCGAATGCCGGGGTGTAGCCCAGAACGCCGACGGCAGCTGCCGCGAGCACGGGTCCTGCCAACATGGCCACGAGGGATATGGTCGTGCCTTCCATGACGAATACCGTCAGGATCTGTGCAGTGGAGGCTCCTCGGCTCCTAAGCAGCGCTACTTCGGTGCGGCGTTCCTCGACAGCTAGCGAGGACAGGGTGGTGACATAGTAGAGGATCACAACAGCAATTAGAATTAGCACCACAAACATCGGCAATTTGCTGAAGAAAAGACGCCGGTCATATTCTACGAGGGCGTTGTCCAACTTCGTTTCTTGCCGGTACCCCGTCAAGGTCGATGCAAGGGAGGCGTTCATAGTCTGGATCTTTGTCAGGGTCGAGACGGAATTCCCTGAGTTAATTCGGTCGCCAACTACGGACAACAGCCATGCATAGGTGCTGTCCATTTTGAGGAACGCTGGTCCTAGGACATCCAGGTAGCCTGCCTTCGAAATCACGAATGGCGCGGTTCGGAATGAGGGGCCTGTGGCGGCGTTCAGTACTCGATCCTCGAGGGCCCAGAATTCGGCAGTAGGGTCATTCCTCGTGAAGGTTCCGCTAATTTCCACTGTGACGATTGAAATCAAGTCGTCCCAGTGTGGAACAGCCGAGACGCGGTCTCCCCGAGCGAGCCCGAAGAGATCGGCCGATTCCTGCGGGATCATGGCCTCTATTGTCAGCGTGTCGGCCAACACTTCCAGTGGCTGATTGACCGGACGCCGCCCTGTGGCCAGGGTTATGTGTTCGTCCAGTTGCGGAAGAAATGTGAAGTACGCGCGGGCGTTGTCCTTGCCGGCAGCATCCTCTTGTCCTTCCTCGGTCAGAAAGAAGGTGGGAGATTTGCCTGCCTGCATACGGCCACGGAGCAGCCAATCGATTCGTTCATCGAACTCCTTTTCAACAACGTTCGCCACAAGGTTGTAATCTGCCCTAGTGGTTGGCGCTCGTTGCCCCTGAGCCAGAATGTCGATCTCTCTGATGGTCAGGCCATTGATGGTATGTCTCAGAGCAATCTCTCGGAGGGCATCAAAGTAAATAACCGTGCCCGACATGATGGCAGAAGCCAGCAGCACACCCAACAGCACCGAGGACATCAACTTCCAGTTGGCGAGTCCTCTTTTTAGTACGAATTGCCAGGTGGTCAGCAGCTTAATCATAAATCCGGACATTTTTCACCATTTTCGACCGTCCCTGTCGCACGCGTAGGGGCCGCAAATTCCCAGTCCAGTTACTACCGCAATGATCGTAAGTTGTTACGTATTGAATATCAAGATGGGTTTGTGCCCAACTCTCATCAGCGATTCATAATTCGCCGAGCCGGGCAATGGCCTGTAGGTCCAGCCGTCCCGACTTGCGGGTCAGCACTAGAAGCGCGGCCATCAGGATCACAGCAAGGGCGACATAGACCGACGTCATGAGCCCCCAGTTCGTCACGAGTAAGAAAGGTGGCATCACCGGGCTGCCACTATTCGTAACGGCCAGCGGCGAGACCGTGAGAGAACTCATTCGGTACCCAGCCCATGTTCCGAGACCTAGTGCGACGACTACGATGGCCAGGTGCTCGAAGAGCAGGAGGGCAGTCAGCTGAAGACGAGAGAGGCCCATCGCCTCCAGAAAACCTATTTCGGCTCGACTGAGCCTGGCTGATAGTAGTAGATAGCCGACGTACCCTAGGGCAGCCGCAAGCAGCGCTACTGCCAGTGCGGCGCCCACCATAGTATTCCATCCTGAGGACGCCAGCGGATCGAGTCTGGCGGTCTCGAGTCTTTGTGATCGATCCTGTAGTCGCCCACCGAATGCCAACAGATCAGTGATTCCTTCGCGTACCATCGGCACCGACGCAGGTTCCGCGACGACAAAGAACTCGTTCGGTCGCTTGGTATGTTCCAGGCCCAGGACGTTGATGTGGCCGAACAGTGTATCGATGTCCCCCAATATGAATCCAGTTCCGGGCTCCATTGTCGGGAAATAGCGCACCATTCCAGCCACTTCGACACTCACCTTGCGATCGGAAATCACGGCCGTCAGCACCGATCCCTCGACGGCCCCTGTGGCCTTCTGGAGGGACTCGCTGAAAATTACTGGCACCGGACCGACGTTCGGAGGGAGGTACATCCCTCGAACCCCCAGAAGTGCCTCAGTACCAAATACGAACCTTGCCGCCCGACGACCACCGTGGGGATCTTGACTGGAGGAAAACACCCTTTCCTCCGAAAGATCTGAGGATCGAATGGCG
>JASLXL010000142.1 GCA_030740335.1 SAR202 cluster bacterium
TTCAGGGGGTATTTCGGAGGCGTTCGCAGCGTTCGGGTCTCGGGTGAGGCATCTGCATATCCACGATGCCAATCCGGAGGAGGCGCATTTTGCCATTGTGGTCAGGTATCGTAGATTTTGCGGCTCATGCGGGCGCTATACGCGCCTTTCCTCACACGATGATCATGGAACTGATCGTCGATAGCTAGGGTCATTCCGCGCCGGCAACGGGACGGGCTAAGCCAGCGCTGTTGAGTGGTCGCGAAGATTTTCGTAGATGGCTAGGCAACGTAGACTGAGTATAGCCTAGTCCCTCGTAAGCCCCCGCACTGCGTCCACAAGTGCCGCCACTTCGTCCTCTGTGTTGAAGAAGTTCAGCGATGCGCGTAGGCCATCGGGGTATGCTACGTTGCGTACCATGATGCGGTTGGATCGCCACATCTCCAAGCATGCCTCCTCGTGGTCGGCGTCGTCGATTGAGAATGCCACCAGCCCGGTGGCCTCAGGACCGTCCATTGGCGACTGGATATTGACGCCGGACAACGTCGCGAGCCCGGCTTTCAGGGCGGTCGCCAGCGATAGGTTTCTCTCCAGGATGGCTGCAACCCCGACCTCGTCTACGAAGCGGATTCCCTCACGGAAGCCGGCATGCAGGGGCGCGCTCGCGGTGCTGACGAGCAGCTTCTCGATATTGTCGCTGTTTGGGACGTAGCCGCCCTCGCGATCGTAGTCCAGCGCCGTGTCGTAGCCGATGTCCACTGGCTGAATCTCTGGGATCATGGATTGCCGCACATACAGCGCTCCCGTCTCGTCGGGGCCCAGTAGCCATTTCTGTCCGGGTATCGAGTAGAAGTCGCAGTCTATGGCGGGCAGGTCTAGGGGTATATGACCCGCAGCCTGTGCCCCGTCTATCAGCATCCAGATGCCACGGTCCTTCGTGAGGGCGCGGATCCCCTCGACGGGCATGCGGAGTCCGGTCGAATACTCGATGTGGCTGAAAAAAACCATGCGTGTGCGTTCCGTCAGCGCAGCCTCAACCTTGGACAGGATGGAGTCATGAGGTTCGTCGGATGCAAGCTGGAGTACGCGGGTGACGACGCCCCGCCTCTCTCGCAGATGGTAGGACGGGAGCAGGATCGAGGCGTGCTCGAGGCTGCAAGTGATAATTTCGTCGCCCTCGCGCCACGGTAGGCCGTTGAGCACGTTGTTCAGCCCGGTCGTTGTATTTGCGGTGAGCAGGATCTCGTCGGCAGAGACGTTTAGCAGGCCAGCCACCGCCTCTTGAGTCTGAAGATCGATCTGCTTGCCCGATTCGCGAACCTCGGGTGTTGTGGGCCCGTTGTAGCTTTCGTACTCCAGGCGTTCCTTGATGGCCTCGACGACGGACACTGGCGAGGGTCCGGACCAGCCGGTGTTGAGGTAGGTCATATCCTTTGTCGTCGGCATTTGTTTGCGTAATGCTGCTACGTCCATTGGTGCACCTTTCGTGGATACTAAAGTTTTGCCTGGATGCTGATCATACGATTCCTGCTGGTCTGTTCGCGTGCCTGGAAAAATAATGAATAAAAAATTGTGAGGGCGCCTCTCACATACCCGGCAAAGGGACTACGCCCCTCTGCACACCCCTTTCCAGACCGGCACCAGAGAGAGTCGGTCGACCGTTAGGGCATGATCCCCAGTCCATGTCACCTTGAGCGGATGCGAAGGGTCTGGGGAGCGGAGTTTCGCATTGCGTTGGGCGCGAGTCCGGCCCCCGCCCCAGATGCTTCGTCGAAAAGCCTCCTCAGCATGACACGGCGAACGGCCCTTCGGGCCCCTCTCGTTGATGAGGAGCAGCTTAGTAAGAACTCCTTCTTTGCCAGCACGCCAGTCTATAGCGGCAGGGTAATTTTTTTGCTGGATTGGGAGCTTTGGAGGATCGCGTCTGTGAATTCCATGTAGCGGACACCGTCCTCGAAGGTCGTGTGGGTGACCTCCTCGACTCCCTTGATGGCATTCACGAATTCCTCTTCGACACGCCAGCTGCCGCCCATCTCCGGTCGTACTATGATCTCTGACAGTTCCGAGTCCACGCGCCGGGCACCGTAGAGTTTCTGGCAGTGGATGTCTATCTTCAGGGTGCCCTCGGCGCCGTAAAACCAGATAGTGTCCTCGGGCGCGAGGCCCGTGACCGAGCTAACTCGCATGTGGGCTACGGGGCCCGCAGCCATCTCGCACAATAGCTCCACGTGGTCCGGTATCGTGATGTATCGGCGCTCGCCCTGATCGTCCTGACGCCATTTCACGTTGGTTGTCGTGAGGGCTTGGACGCTGGTCGCTGGGCCAATGAGCCTCATCAGGACCTCGTAGAAGATCCCGGTCCACATCACATTGTTGCCACTCACGTCCCGGTCGTCCCGCCAGGTGAAGAGCGCGTCACGGTCGATGAATCCCTTGGACAATGCCACATCCACCGATAGCAGGTCGCCTGTGAAGCCGTTGGTGATCAGTTCTTTTACCGTCTTGTCGGCCCAGAGCGTGAAGGGGGCGGGCACGAGCTGCTTGATCAGGTCGGGCTGTTCCTGGCCAGCGGACAGCATGTCCCAGGCCTCCGCCGAGTCCATCGCCATCCTGGCCTCGCAGAGCACGTGTTTGCCTGCATCCAGTGCGGCCAAGACCAGGGTGTGGTGCATGTTTGGCCAGGTGCCGATGCAGATGGCGTCGGTGTCGTCAGCTGCGATCAGGTCTTGCCATCCATCGTAGACCGTCGAAATCCCAAACTCGTCCGCGACGCGCTGCGATGATTCACGGGTGCGATTGGCCACGGAGACCAACTCCACGCCGTCGGTGGCCTGGAATCCTGGAATATGGCGTTTGGTGGTGTTGCCACCGGCCCCTACGAACCCGATTCTTATGACGTCGTCGCTCATGGATATTCCCTCTCATCGGTGTTTCGGATTGGGAGCAACGTGTGTCATGCATGTTGCTCTGTTCGCTCAAAACAATACCATTCGAATAGCCCGGGCGCACCCCATATTCCTGTGAGTCGACGCGAATATTCATGGCACCATCACGCCGAAGGATCTGGGCTACGCTATCCCAGCCTGATGCGCGGGTCGAGGACGGCCAGGAGAATGTCGGACAGCAAAGTTCCGATAACAGTCAATGTTCCGAGAAGCAGTACGATAGCCGCCGATACAAACATGTCCTCTGTCAGTAGCGACTTTAGCAGCAGCGGGCCCTCGGTTGGCAGGGCCAACACCACCGATACGATTACACTCCCCGACATTAGTACCGGCAGCAGGTATCCCAGCGTGCTCACCAGCGGGTTGAGTGCGAGGCGCACGGGGTACTTCAGGACCAGCTTCCACTCGGACAGCCCCTTGGCCCGAGCGGTAACCACGTAAGGTTTGTGCAGCTCGTCTAGCAGGTTGGCGCGCATCACACGTATCAGTGCGGCGGTGCCGGCCGTACCGACGACGAAGGCGGCTATCCACAGGTGGGCCAGCAGGTCCTTGACGCGTGCCATGCTCCAGGGCGCTTCAAGATATTCCGGCGACAAGAGTCCTCCAACCGCAAGGTCGGGGAAGTACACGAATGTGATCCAGAGCAGCCACAGGGCCAGCAAGAAATCGGGGACGGCCAGGCCCAGGAATCCGACGAAGGTGATGGTGTAGTCCTCGATGCTGTGCTGGCGTACGGCGGAATAGATGCCGATTGGGATGGAGAGGCCCCATGCAAAAATTGCGGTTGTACCCGAGAGGATCAAGGTCATCAAGAGCCGCTCTCCGATGATCTCGGACACAGGTTTTTGGGACACCAACGACTGGCCGAAGTCGCCGTGGAGGAGCTTCCACAGCCACTTGGAGTACTGGATGTAGACTGGCTTGTCCAGGCCGAATTGCACTCGAAGCGTGTCCCTGATGGCCTCAACAACTGCCGGGGAGCCGGCGGTGTTCGTGCCGCTGGTGCGCACAATATCCATGATGTATGTGTCGACAAAGTCCCCCGGCGGTAGCTGGATTATGAAGAAGGAAATTATGGATAGTGCCCATATGGTTAGGAGCGCGAGGAGCGAGCGTCGGGTGATGTAGGCGAGCATGTTCTTGCTTTCTAAGTGCGGGTCGTCTGTCCGCTCGGAGGGTGATGCCATCCAGCTTCGGTGACCGCGCCATACTACTACAGGTGGGGTAGGCTACCAGAGCGAGAAGACCTCTGCGTTGCTGATCTGCACCACTACCTCGACGTCTCCAGAGGGCGGCGTCACGTCTCCGCGCCACCGGACGACGTGGTCCAGGGAGTCGGTCGTAATGGGCACACAGTTCGAGACATCCATGCCGGAGACAGGGCGGCCGTCGATATGGAGTCCCACGGCCACCGAGCCCCCTGATGCGTCCGCGTTTAGGTGCAACTCCGACTCGACGGTTCGCGGCTTCGTGTTCAACTTCCCCGCTACACGGCCTGCACGCAGTCCTGCGAGGCGGTCGCGTTGCCATGTTGCCAGACCTATCGCCCCGGCGACCTCCGAGCCGTCCAGCGTAGTCCCGCCATGGGTGGCGTTCCAGCCGCCGTAGTAGGCTCTCAACTCGTTGTCGTTTTCGATGAAAGAATTGCCGATGGCGGCCATGCCCCAGTCCCAGGCGCCCTCTGCTCCCACCGGGAGGACAGGTGTCCGATCGCCGGTCCTCTCCCAGGTTTTGCCGTCGCGACTGGTGACCAATTGCACGTCCATGTGTCCTTCGGTGGACACGTCGCCGTCGGTGCTCCGAAAGTCCTGTAGAAAGCCGATCAGCACCGGGCCGTATCGGAAGATTGGCATGCCATAAAACTGGGTGTACCGGTCCGGGTCTCCCTCGCCCCACGCGTCGTCGGCCTCGTCGGGGAGGAACGCCGGGCGGGGCATCGACCAGTCCAGCGCGTCCTTGCTCTCTGTCCACAGGACGGAGCGGCGACGGTACCCCCTGATGTTCAGGAACGTCTTGACGATGCCCCTAAACATGCCGTCGCGCTCGTCATACGTGAACCATCCGACATCGGCGTGGCCGGGGATCACCGGTTCAGGGGGCCCGTCCGTCCAGTGGATGCCGTCGTCGGAGTAGGCGACGTAGTAGCCGTCGTAGGGGCCGTACACTGTCCGGGCATACTCGTAGGCCAACATCGTGTACTTCTTGCCGGGGCCCAGATGGGGAGTGTGCAGTACATTTTGATTGTGGTCCTGGCTGACCATCTGAGGCGCACGCTCCTCAGACCTCATCGACACACGGTTCAGGTAGATGTTGTTGTCGAGGTTGCCATCGAAGTCCGGGAACATGCCAAGGGTGGGTTTGCGCCAGTTGAGGCCGTCATCGCTCTCGGCGTATAGATTGATGTACTGGGTCGCCTCGGAGTAGCTCTCGTACCACATTCGGTAGAGTTCGGCCTCCTTGCGTACCGTGCCACCGATCAGCAGCGTATGCTCCCATGGGCGGTCTGCGGACATTACCGGATCCGGGTGTTTGCGTCCCGGGTGGATCACTCTGGTCAGGCCACTGGATGCAGCGATGTCGTGGTCGTCTAGGAACATTGCTGATTCATTCATTGCGCAAACACCTCGAAGTGGTCGTGGTTTCAGGGCAAATCTGCAATTTCGACCGCAAGTCTAACACAAGCCTTTAAAAGGTTGATATCACGCGGTATCGCCCCTAATATCAGCGCCGCCTGGAACGGCTCCGCCCGTCTGGTACGCGGTGCTTGCGGTAACCAGTCCATGCTGGAGGTCAGAAATGCGACTCTTGATGACAGGTTGCGAATACGCCGGTGTTACAACCCTGATGATGGCGATCAAGGAGGGGCGATGGGGGGGCGAAATTGGCGATGGACACGACCACTTCCAGGTCCCACATCTCGCGCATGGGGAGCTAACCGCAGAGGAACAGAACTAGGTGTTGGCCCTGAGCCCTCATCTGAAGGAGATATTCCAGCGCTACAACATGGAGTATCACATGCAGCCGTCCTTCTTCGATGCCCAACACCATGTACTAATAGGCATGCATATCGACGAGGCGGTCTATGCGCCTATCTACTATGGCTACGGCGCTCCAGCCGAGTAAGCCGTGCGATCGGACTTCGCCCGGCACATGGAGGAGCGACTGGTTGGGTATGCGCCCGACTTCATCCATGTCCTGGTCAAGGCATCGTCGGAGGTGATTGCGTCCCGGATGGACGAGAACCCCCATCAGAATCCGGTCGTCCCGAAAAAGGACATCAAAAAGATACTGAGCAGGTTCTAGGAGGAGTTTGAGGCCTCCACGATGCTCAACAAGATCACAATCGACACTAGTTCGGCTACCGTCGATGAGTCGCTGGCAGATTTCATGCAGAAGGTCGCTCCGGTCCTGAACGACCGCGACCGCACCGCGATGCTGGTCAAGAAGACAGAGAAAGCCAGCTACTGGCCATAGGCAGCACAGTGTCATTTTGACCGGTAGCGAAGAATCTGTGGTGAGGGCCAGGGTACGGTCATACCTCTCCTCAGATTCTTCGTCGT
>JASLXL010000143.1 GCA_030740335.1 SAR202 cluster bacterium
GTGGAGGGAACCGCATAGCTGAGGGAAGAAAGCAATGTTAAAGGTAAGAGGTGGCGACTGG
The DNA here is from genome assembly GCA_030740335.1 of SAR202 cluster bacterium. Next base: position 62 of record JASLXL010000143.1, read on the forward strand.
TTAAGGAACCGTGATAATTACGACGTGCAGATGTGTGAAGTTAATAATTGGGATTGTGTCCAGTCAAGACATTACGATGCAGTCATAAATGGTGTCAAAATCGAAGTCAAGAAAACCAAGACTTCGGCAACGATTATCAAATTGCAGCAATTGGCAGAAATCATGCTTGACGAGGCTTTACAGAATGTCAAATACCTTATAGTGAGAACAACTCCAACTCAGAACGATATTGAGGCTGCTTTTCTTGTCCCGTCCAAAGACCTATGTGAAATCATAGGAATGACTAATGAACTTGCTGAGCAAACGTTGTCAATCCATGAAGCATTCGGATGTACTGTACAAATGACTCTCAAGCAAAAGGATGTCGAGCAATATAGAATTCAGGGATGACACAAATCTGATACTCCGATTGATGTTCCTAACAACAGCCTCATAAGCCCCAATAGCATCCTCGCTATTCACCTGCTAGCCCAATAGCCCTAGCTACTACCCCCCCCCGCCTAAGCCCTGCTCTGCCGTTATTGATGCTCAGATATTGATGTGCTGGGAACACCAGAAGAACAGAATCTACAGAAACAAGCGTAAACCTACGGATGTCCTTGGAGATATTTCTTTGTAGGCCGTGATAGTATCCTATAAATGGCGACCATCATTTCCACCAGGGTAATTTGTAAGCAACCCGGTCGATATATCGGCTGGCCCACAATTGCTAAGACACCAAATGGGGACTTGCTCGTGGTCTTCTCAGGGGATCGTGACTCTCATACTTCTCGGGATGGGAAAACCCAGATGGTACGAAGCATGGATCAAGGAATGACGTGGGACGGACCGGTAACTATTCATGACACACCGTTGGATGACCGTGACGCCGGGCTTATCCAAACCCGAAACGGGACGATGCTCTCAAGTTGGTTTACAAACCGAGGTGGTGGTGCGTGGCAAGGCCACTGGACCAGTAGGTCAGGTGATAATGGCTGCACCTGGGAAGAGCCAGTTCGGACTGAAGTGACGACACCCCATGGGCCCATACAGCTTGGGAATGGGCGACTCCTTTTTGTGGGGCAGCGCCCACATGAATCCCATGATAATAATTACGATGTCGGTATACAGTCATCCGATGATGATGGTCGATCCTGGCAGACTCTGGGGGCTTTCTCAGTTCCCGATAATATGCCCATGCTAACCTACGACGAATGCCATGCTGTTGAATGTGCCAATGGAAAACTAGTTATCTTATTCAGGGACTGCTATGGCGAACATCACATTCGACAATCGCAAAGCGCCGACGGTGGTGTTACCTGGTCGCAGCCCCATATGACGCCGATTCAAGGTTACCCGCCCCATGTGATCCGTTTGCACAATGACTGGCTTCTCGTGGTATATGGAAAGCGGTGGCTGCCATTTGGAGAATTTGCCTGTATCAGTAAAGATGAAGGCCAGACCTGGGAAGTCGAAAGTGAGATTCAACTCAGTAGTGCCCCGAATGAAGATCTAGGCTACCCGGCCTCCGTCCAACTCGAGGATAATTCCATCCTGACGGTCTATTACCAGGTCGACAAACCTGGTGAGAAACCTTGCCTGATGGCGACCCATTGGGAGATAAATTAGGACGTCTAACCTGTAAATAACGTAACGCCACCCTGGTATATATTCAAGATGCAGAACAGGCCCTTAGCTGGAAAAGTAGCGATCGTAACTGGTGCTGGTAGCCTTAAAGGTTTAGGTCGAGCAATGGTGTTGGCGTTGGTTCAGGCTGGAATGCCCAAGTAACTCCTGCACTACCCTGATGTTCGCCCCCTTCTCTACTAGCGTGGTGGCAAAGTAGTGCCTGAAGCTATGAGTGTGAAGAGGTACTCCTGCCTTGTCTGACCACTCTTTGATTTTCATGCCCAGACTTCGGTAATTAAGACCAAAGACACTTTCGTTTGGCCTCTTGTCGTGAGTAAGCTTTTCCAAATCCTGTCTTAATGATTCACATAGTGGAATGACTCTGTCTTTTCTACCCTTCCCAGCTACAACGATTAACCTTGAAGCATTCAAGTCAACGTGACAAACCAGTAAGTTCGCAAGCTCAGAACGCCTGAGGCCAGTCTTGATGGCAGTATCAACAAGAACCAAATCCCTGAATACAGAAGACTTATGAGTTTTGTGGTTTCTGAGCGTATCTTTGAGCTTGGATATATCTTTAGTGTTTACAAACTCAGGTAGTAGCTTGGGGCGGTTGATGGATATATCAAAGCTAAGTCCCACGTATTCTAGAAACCCTTTCAAGTAGCCTGCATACCGAATACGTGTATTGACTTTACGATGTTTGCAGCGAGAGAAGTAGCTGTATGCGGATTCTACGGTAATCTCAGATACAGTGTTTACAAAACCACCTAAGTATTGGCGGTTTGATATGATATAACTATCTGAGAGAGCTTTGTTTTCAAGAAAATCTAAATATTTATCCAGCGCTTCAATGGCATTGAAGAGGTAGAGGGTTCGAGTCCCTCCAGCTCCACCAGCACCTTTTTCGTCTCTGCAGTGGACGTAGTCACTACATCGCCGGGCGCCACCCCGTTTCTACACCGATTCTACCAACATCACCGTTCAGCGTTTACCATGGGAGAGTGCCAGGCCCAACCATGAACCGTCCCACACTATGGGTCCTCCCGGACCATCGCGAAAGCACGCTGACGTGAGGGAGTGATCAAAATGCCGGATAAGACCTTTTTCGAAACGGTGCAGACCTTCTTCGACAATGCGGCTGCCCATACGTCTCACCCCGAGGGGCTTCTTGAACAGATCAAGTGCAGCAACAGCGTTTACGAGTTCAAGTTCCCGCTGCGGGATGAGGATGGCTCCTATGAGATTGTCCGGGCGTTCAGAGTAGAGCACAGCCACCATAAGCTGCCGGTCAAGGGCGGGATCAGGTACAGCGAGGTGATGGCCGCGGATGAGGTCCAGGCCCTTGCCGCTCTGATGACATTCAAGTGCGCGATCATAGATGTCCCCTTCGGCGGCGCCAAAGGCGGTGTGCAGATCGAGCCGCGGAAGTATTCGGCCATCCAGCTGGAGCAGATCACCCGACGATACACGGCCGAGCTGATCAAGAAGAACTTCATCGGCCCGGGGATAGACGTTCCGGCGCCGGACTATGGAACCGGGCCCCGGGAGATGGCCTGGATCGCGGACACATACGCCGCGTTCCACCCCGGACAGGTTGACGCTCTCGCCTGCGTTACGGGCAAGCCTGTGGAGCAGGGCGGAGTCAGGGGGCGGATTGAAGCCACGGGTCGGGGTGTCTTTTTCGGCATCCGCCAGGCGCTCTCACACAAAGAGGATATAGCGGCGTTTGGCCTGGATGGGGGAATAGAAGGGAAGAGAATCGTTGTCCAGGGTCTTGGAAACGTCGGCTTTCATGCCGCCAAATATCTGCGAGAGGCGGGAGGGATAATAGTCGCCATCGCCGAATACGACGGGGCGATTTACAACCCCAGGGGCCTGGATCTGGCCGCCGTCCAGGACCATCGGCAGGAAGTCGGGACTATCCTGAATTTTCCTGGGTCTAAGAATTTCAGTAAGAGTGGCGACGCACTCGAATACGAGTGCGATGTACTGGTCCCCGCGGCGTTGGAGGGGCAGATAACGTCGGCCAACGCTTCCCGCATCGGCGCGAAGATAATCGCCGAGGCGGCCAACGGGCCCATCACCACTGAGGCCGAGGAGATACTGAAGGAGAAAGGGGTCCTAATCCTTCCCGACATTTACCTGAACGCTGGAGGGGTAACAGTCTCCTATTTCGAGTGGCTGAAGAACCTGAGTCACGTCCGCTACGGGCGACTGAGCCGGCGGTTTGAAGAGGCCTCAAACCTGGGTATCGTCAGGGCGGTGGAGCGACTCACAGGCCAGGACATAACACCCGGTGAACGGGACCAGATAACCCGCGGAGCCGACGAAATCGATCTCGTGAACTCCGGCCTTGAAGAGACAATGGTCGGAGCCTATGAGACGGTCCGCGAAACAATGAAGCGATCAAATCGGTCAATGGACCTCCGTACCGCGGCCTTTGTCGTGGCGATCAACAAGATAGCGATCTCCTATATGCAGATGGGTATCTTCCCGTGACGCCGACTGCCCTGTGTGCAAGTTTTTCGAGTCCGGATTTTGACGATGGCAGCCACGGTCGTATCTGGTGAATTAGTGTTTAGCTGCACAAATCTTGATTCATCCCACCCACCCGCCCGATAGGTTATCCTGGAGAGCCCCCAGGCCCCGTCCAGGGGGTTAGGCCCCCTTGGAACCCCTACTTGAGCGGACCAAGTACCAGTAGCGTATCTCCGATATCGACCCCGCCATAGGCGGATTATTGCGAGAATTCCTTCCATGGGAAGGACGACGAAGCAATAACAATTCGTAAACGCGTTCCTAAGACGAGACACTAGCACCAGAGGTTAACAAAAGTGAACAGCCAGCAGGACGGTAGCATGACCGCCGGCGACCACGGGCCGACAATTCCAGCGTCCGCCCGGATAGCAACGGCGGCCAAAGGCGGCTACGCAGTGCTGTTGCGGCTGGGCGAAGACCATCAACTGAAGATAGGCAGGCTGGGCGCTTTTGAGTTTCCCGCCGGTTACTACCTGTACTTCGGCAGCGCCCTGGGTGGCCTGGACGCACGGGTACGGCGGCATCTGAAACGGGCAAAGAAACGGCACTGGCACATCGACCACGTGTCCGCCGTGGCGTCCGCGGTCCAGGTATGGTGGGCTTCCGGCACGGAGAGGCTGGAGTGCGCCTGGGCCCGGGCCGTGCTGGACCTTCCGGGCGTCAGCGCGCCCGCACCGGGGTTCGGCTCCTCCGACTGCTCCTGCCCGTCCCACCTGGCGCTGCTCCCGGATACGCCCTGTGCGGTCGAATCGGCCATGGAGCGAGTCCGGACAAGCCAGACCGGCGTCGGCCTTCAGGTCACTCCTGTGGTGGCAGGTGGCACAGGGCCAGGTCTCTAGCGAGCCTCCACCAGCTCGATTACGACGTCGTCGGGCGCATCGATGAGGGCGACTTTCATCCCGTCGGCCAGGACCGTTGCGGGAAGGCGGATGGGAACTCCCTGGCTCTCCAGCCGCTCCAACTCCGCATCCAGGTCGGGTACGTCGAAGCCGAAGTGATCGAGGCCCAGGTGGGTCTCCGCGCTGCCTCTGGGCAGGGACTCACCCTGGCCTGGAGCAGAGATGTAAAGCCGGGTGCCGCCCTCCACAGCCATGCGGATCGTCCGGTAGCCGGGACGGATTTCCACCTCCTCCAGGACCCGTGCCCCGAAGTGCTTTTTATACCAGTCGGCGGACCTGTGGGGCTCCGTAGACCTGATGTGGACGTGGTTGATGGGGTAGGCCATCCCGACCTCCTTGTCTTGGGAATGCTTAGACGCATCTTGGCTCTGTTGACATCGTCCACAATAGATGTCTTTTTGCCCACCCACCCGCCCTCGAATAGTATTATTGGGGTGCCCCCAAACCCCCACCAGAAGGGTTCAACCCCCTTTAGACACCCCCATTTTCGAGGAAGTCAACAGAGCCACGCACCTTCAGTGTACACCGGGGAAAGTTCCGACAATAAGAAACTATCTCAAAAAGGGAGGTGACTTACACCCACCCACCCGCCCTCAAGGGTTCATATTCCTGCCCCGACATGTCGGGGAGACCCCTTGGCTCCGACCCGTCGGGGCACTCCCCCGAGAGGATTTTGAGATAATTACTAAGGGGTCTTGATTGCCCGTCGTGTCTAGCCCAGTACCGTCACCGCCGCCTGTCTCTGCCTTGTTTCCCAGCCCTGGAAGAAGACGTAGTAGAGTACGGCGGCCGCGACCACCAGGAAGGCCGCGACCATAAAGGCGGGCACGAATTCGGCCACGGGGACGGACCTGGCGACCTCCCCGGCCCCCACACCGATAAGCGTCCCGGACAGTCCCGCGCCGAAGGCACCGCCCA
>JASLXL010000144.1 GCA_030740335.1 SAR202 cluster bacterium
CACTGTCGTAGTTCAGGCTACGGCCATGACCGGACCTGTCGCCACATCGTACGCGTCAGCCGTCACCACCGCGACGACCGTGTCAGACACAACGGAAGCGGAGGTAGACCCAACCGTCACCACCGCTCCTGCACCGGCACCTCAGGCTACCGCCTCCTTGGTCCTCCCAGCGGTCGATGTGCCTACGACTGTCAGCTTTATCCGGTGCGCCGCCGGCCTTTCTTTGGAAGAGCAAAAGGTCCAACTCGTCGCCATCGCAAAAGAGCTGTTCGCATTAAACACGTTAGAAGGCGGGAATCGATTGAAGTTCGACCCGGACGCCAGAGACCATCGCAGCGGCGGCATATGGCTCACACTCGAATTCTTGGGGAATGAACAAGGAACGGTAACGCAAAAGAAGGCGGCCCTGGACAACCAGATGCGAGACGCCTACGACGCCCTCTTCAACTCCGGTTGCGATCAACTCGCCTGGGTTGATCTGACAGGTATCCAAAGGGCCATCGTGAAGGTGGGGCAAATGGGCGAAACGATACCGGTCCCTGCGCCAGTATTCAAGACCCGACTGAAGCGAGCTGAAGCGGATTCCGTCAACTGGGCGAACAAGGGAGCCCTGGACTTCAACCAGATCTGGGACGAACTTCTACTGAACATCAGATGGCGTGATGCAATTCGTAAAGAAGCTGGCCAGTAGTGGTAGGACTGTCGAAACCGAGTCAGCATTTACCGCAACCGGTGCGACCGGAATCTAGCAGGGGCCCATGGGTGGTTCAATGAGATTTCGGAGGCTGCCTCCCACACAGAGTGGCCTGCAGACCTTCCCAACCGCCATTTCCGACCTGATTCGTGCACCATCCAACAGCGTTTGTACGCAGCTTACGCCTCTCCTCGGATATAATGGCTACGCGATGCGTCAAAAGCTCGCGAGTACAGTTACCGAAGCTCGGAGTTCCGGTGACTGCTAACCACTAGTACATCACAATCGAGTAGCGATTGACCTTGGATCATCGGAGGTCTTCATGACATTGTGCGGGGCAAAAGCAGCGCCTAGGACCAGTATGCCACCCTTCATGATATCGCTCGCCCACGTGGGGGCGAGATAATGGCCGTCAAGAAAGAACGGCTTGGGATACTGGTTGGTGGTGGCCCCTCACCCGGCATCAACAGCGCGATCTCGGCGGCGGTCATCGAGGCGATCAACTCTGACCTGGAGGTGGTCGGAATACGCGATGGCTTCCAACACCTCATGGACGGCCCTCCCCACGTAGAGTCCCTGACGATCGCAAATGTCTCGCGGGTACACACCACTGGCGGTTCTATCCTGGGGACTTCAAGAGCCAACCCCGCGAGGGATTCGGCAATTCGCAGCCGCACAGCGCAATCGCTGAAGAACCTGGAAATAGACCACCTGGTGACCATAGGCGGCGACGATACGGCGTTCTCGGCCTATGAGGTCGCACGGGCAGGAGGCGGCGCCTTTCGAGTCGCACATATCCCCAAGACCATCGACAACGACATTCCACTGCCCGGAAACGCCCCCACGTTCGGCTTCGAGACAGCGCGCCACCTGGGGACTGGACTCGTCCTCAACCTGATGGAAGACTCGCGAGCCACCAACCGCTGGTATTTCGTGGAAGCGATGGGCCGCAAAGCTGGCCACCTGGCCTTAGGCATCGGCAAGGCGGCCGGTGCGACGATCACCATCCTGGCAGAGGAGTTCCCACAAGAACGTATTACTCTAGACAACGTCTGCGCGGTACTGGAGGGTGCGATCCTAAAGAGGCGCGTGATGGGTCATGATGACGGACTCGCCGTGATCGCGGAGGGTATATCGGAAAAGATTTCCGTCGAGGAGCTCGCCAAGGTACCCGGCGTGGTCATCGAACACGATCCGCACGGCCACATCCGCCTTTCGGAGGTCCCCCTGGCCAAGATACTTCGACGGCGAGTGGAAGAGCGGTTCCTGGAACGTGGCCAGGTTCTCAACATTGTCGACGTAACTATCGGATACGAGCTGCGCTCTGGGGCCCCTATCCCATTCGATATTGACTACACACGCAACTTGGGATACGGAGCAGTACGCTTCCTGCTCTCCCCCCTCGACGAGGAGCGGATCAAGTACGGCGGCGTGGTATCGACAGAAGGCGGGAATTTACGCACTATCCCATTCGAAGAGTTGCGGGACCCAGAGACTGGCAGAACACGGGTGCGGCTAGTGGATGTTAGCTCACTCCACTATCTGGTTGCTTCTGAATACATGATTCGTTTGGAGGAGACTGACATACAGGACCCCCAATCTTTGAGTCGACTCTCAGATGCCGCTGGCTTGTCTAACGAGGAGTTCCTGCAGCAGTATCACGCCGCGGTGCGAGACACACCGGTCATAGATTAGTTGAGCCTGGATACGCGACAGCCCCGATCAATCCTCCACCGCGAGTCGATCAGGCCCGAAGGTCTTGGTGGCTGTCGCTTACTTGGGCAGCCCAACTTCACACGATTTACATTGGGCAACTCGCCTCATCGAGGTAGTTTTCAGTCAGACCACTTTCACTATCTTTACCTTCGCTCGGCAATCGACCATAGCCTACTCGTCTTCAAGCTCCCTCTTCCACCTGACGTTCAGCAGCAAGGTCTCCCATATCTCGTTGAAATGGAGGGAATCCTTGCTCGACCAGTCGACGGCGTCGGCTGCTTCGCGGGTGAGCCGCGTTTTGTAGACTGCCGCTAGGGATTGGACAACGCCTCCCTCGATGCCGCCAATCGCAACTGCCATCGATCGAGCGGTCAGGTCCACCTGGGCAAGATCTTCGCAGCCAGCACTGTACAGAACCTCGTACGCATCTTGCATCTGAGCGTCGAGTGCCGCCTTTTTTTTCGCTACTGTTTCAAGCTCGTCTCCATCAATTTGATCACAACCCAAATCCCACCCTGACGCCGATCCCGTGCATCGGGGTCATAGTGAAGACGGGTCATTCCCGCGTCATGTGCGGTGACTCCGGAGAACTGTTTGCTAGCTATCGCCACGAGTCGTTTCTTCTGTTCTTCCATCGGCAACCCCGGGACACATTCCCTGGCGTCGGGGAAGGAGATCTCGGAGACTGCAGGGCTCGCGGCAGGGGCCGGTGAGCTCGAGAAATCCTCGCCAACTACAGAGGATTCACTGTCACAGGAAGATGCGATTACAAGGAAGGCTGTTAGTGCGATCAATACAATCTTCGATGATCTCATTATTCAGCCTCCTCGGTGCGAAAACCGGACCGCTGCCTGATGCGCAGATTGTACTGGATTCCGTTCAGACACGAGTCCGTAGTGGCTCCACCGGTTACTGCGACGGAACCAACGACACTTCGCGCGAGATTCACCGTCGCTCTCCACACATGAATTTCATACACTTTGCACTTCTCTTTTGTTCCTTGAGGTTGAGTTGCACATGACTTCCAGTGACACATTATCAATACTTCAATTACTTTTTGGATACAATCGACGATTTCTGACTACTGAGACCCAATTGCACTCCTAAATATATGTGTTTTAGATATTTTGCAATTTTTTTCGTATTTTCCAATAAAGCTTCTCGAATGGTACAATCCTCGCATCACACATGGGGAGGGCAACATGCCGCTGCTGGAAATTGTATCGAGGTCAGAGGCAGAGCTTAGGACAACTGCCACGGCTCGCGCCGAGTCGCTTCGAGAATACATAGATTTCATCAATGGGCTGAGCAGCGGCCAGGCCGGTCGACTTCAGGCAAAGAAAGGCGAGACCCTGAGGACGGTTCGTCGGCGTCTTGGTGATGCTGGAAGGCTGCTGGGCAAAGACCTGGTTATCAAGAAAGACGGTCAGGTGATCTACTTCTGGCTGAAGACAACCGGCAAGCGCGGAAGGCCTCGCAAAGTCTCTGCATAGTATCGTCTCTTGTTCGTCAATACGGCGAGCGGCAACAGTTAGTATTAAGAATCCAGTTGCACGCGTTCCGGTGCCCACCAGCAGTGTCTGGACCGGTCTGAGCCAATCGCATTCGAGTTCTTCTGGACAGAGTTGACGAACGGAGTTCTAGACCTGATCGTGGGCCAGGGAGAGTTGTTGGCAGGTCTTGACGTCTCCCCCTGAACGACCTCATTCCAAGCAACATTGCGGTCTCTGCAACCCCCCGCTCAATGTGCCCGCCGCATAGCAACGGCGCATCCCTGTATGCTATAATCCCGCCACTCTTCAGGCTGCCTTGCTCGCCGAGCGCGAAACATTCAGATGCCTGATTCGGAGGCCGATAATGGCTACCACCAGTACTGCCCCAGACACCAAGACGCTCCTATGGATGTATCGAACCATGATGACCATACGCCGCTTCGAGGAGCAGGCCAGGCGGGAAGCCGACGCCGGAAAGCTTCGGGGTATGCACTCCGCAATCGGCCAGGAGGCGGTGCCCACGGGAATATGCGCCCACCTTAGGGACGACGACTTCATATTCGGCACCCATCGCAGCCACCATCATTGCATCGCCAAGGGCGTCAGCTTGAAGAAGATGATGGCCGAACTCCTGGGCAAGTCGACCGGTACAAACAAGGGCAAGGGCGGCACGATGCATATTGCCGACATCGACAAGGGTATGCTTGGCGCCAACGGTATTGTCGGCTCAAACATACCGGTGGCCACGGGAGCGGCTCTCACCGCTCAGATTGAAGGCACAGATGGGGTCAGCGTCGTGTTCTTCGGGGACGGCGCGGCCGCCCAGGGGACCTTGCATGAGGCCATGAATCTGGCAGGTATTTGGAAACTACCCGTCCTGTTCGTATGTGAAAACAACCGCTACGCCCAGTCAACGCCTTTCGAGTACTCCGTAGCCGGGATGTCCGTCGCAAACCGTGCTGCGGGCTACGACATGCCAGGTGTCGTGGTCGACGGCCAGTCGGCCCTAGAGATGTACGAGGTCGGCGGCGAGGCCGTCAGGCGGGCGCGTGCCGGGGACGGGCCCACGCTGATCGAAGCTCAGACCTACCGTTATATGGGCCACTTCGGTGCAGACAATCCCCTGGCCTATCGTGACGAAGAAGAAGAAGCCTACTACAGGAGCAAGGACTGCCTTGCCGCGCTGAAGGCGCACCTGGTTGAAACGAACACCGCCACTGAAGCCGAGATTCAGGCCCTCAAGCAGCAGGCCGCAGACGATGTCGCCGAGGCCAGCACCTTCGCCAACGAAAGCCCATATCCCGGGCCCGAAGAGCTTACCTCCGGGGTCTATATTTCGTATCCGTAGTTAAGGCCGAGCCTACAACAGATTAGCGATCGATATACCGCTGTCCAGATGACATTCCCGGAGGACTGACATGGTACAGGCCGAGGCGACAAGACAGATATCCTTTATTCAGGCCATCAACGAGGCCATCGCGCAGGAGATGCGCCGCGACCCAAAGGTCATCGTCATGGGCGAGGACGCCGCCGGTGCAGCTGGACGGAAGGGTAAGGAAGACGCTTGGGGTGGTGCGATGCGGCTGACAAAAGGACTCTACCCTGAGTTCGGAGCGGCCCGTGTCCGCGACACACCAATATCAGAGGCTGGATTCATTGGGGCTGGCGTTGGAGCAGCAGCCACTGGACTCCGTCCTGTCGTCGAGTTGATGTACGTAGGCTTCTTCGGCGTATGCGCCGACCAGATTGTCAACAACGCTGCCAAGATGCACTACATGTTCGGTGGAAAGGTCGATGTTCCTCTCACAATCATGACCGCTATGGGCGCTGGAACGGGCTCGGCGGCGCAGCACTCGGAAACCCTGTATTCGGTGTTCACACATTTCCCTGGCTTGAAGTGCGTCGTTCCATCGGATCCCTACACCGCGAAAGGGCTGATGACCGCCGCGATACGCGACAACGATCCCGTGATCATATTCAACAACCGGCAGCTCATGGGATTCAAGCCCACAGGCCACGTGCCTGAAGAGGCGTACACGATGCCTATCGGCAAGGCGCGCATCGCTCGTGAAGGCACCGACATCACTCTCATCGGCATCGGATACACGACACACCTGTGTCTGCAGGCCGCTGCGGAGCTTGAGTCTCGCGGATTCTCGGCCGAGGTCGTCGATCTCCTTTCCCTATCGCCGATGGACGATGAAACAGTGCTCGCCTCTGTCCGGAAGACTCGAAGGGCCGTCATAGTGGATGAGGACTACCCTCGATGTAGCATTGCTAGCGATCTTTCGGCGCTGATCGCCGAGGAGGCTTTTGATTACCTTGACGCGCCCGCGCGACGGGTAACCCCTCCACATACGTCTGTGCCGTACAGCGGTCCCCTAGAGGCCCTTTACGTACCCACCGCTGAACGGGTAGTCGAAGCGGCCAACGAAATTCTCGAATGAGAATTTCACCGGGGGGGGGCAAACACATCATCGTGCCCCTGCCCGAAAACCTAATTTCGCAAACGAGGATTTCATAGATGGCCGAACGCATCATCATGCCGAGGCTGGGTGACTTCATGACTGAGGGGACCATCGCGAAGTGGGCGAAGGCGTCCGGAGAGACTGTCACTCAGGGCGAGGTAATCGCCGAGATCGAGTCCGAAAAACTCAACTACGAACTGGAGGCCACCCGCAACGGCGTCCTCCATACACTCGCCGCCGAGGGAGACACGGTCCAGGTAGACATGGTTATGGCCTACCTGCTCGATGAAGGGGAGGCTCCTCCTGAGCCGGACGCCCCGGCTGCGGCGCCGACCACATCCGCATCCGCTGCACCAGCCAGGGCTGATACAAAGCCGTCACTTGCGGGCACCGCCGTGCCCTCAACCCCGGGGGCACGCCGTCTGGCGGTGAAGCTGGGCATCGACATCTCCGAGGTGACAGCCACGGGCCCCAGAGGCAGGGTTATCGAGGCCGACGTTCGCGGCCACTCCGACGCGTCGACAGAAAAATCAGCCTCGACCACGCCACCGGGCCTCGGCGCGCCGGCCAGCACGACCACTATTGAGGGGATGCGAAAGACGATCGCCGAGCACATGCGTCGAAGCATCGCGGAGACGGCCCAGCTCTCGTTCTTCCTGGACCTGGACGTGACCGAAGCGCAGCGGCTCAGGAGAGAGCATTCGGCCAACGCGGGCGATACCGTCTCCCTGGCCCACGTCCTGATCAAGGCCTGTGCCGAGGCGCTTCGCAGGAACCCAAAGCTGAACAGCGTCCTAGCAGGTGGAACCATATACCGCTATAACGAGATTAATGTAGGGGTCGCCGTATCCCTCGATGAGGGGCTGATCGTACCCGTGGTCAAAGGTATCGAGTCGATGGACATCGACCAGTTGGCAACGGAGATCACGACGCTTGCGGAGAGGGCCAGGACGGGTGGACTCCGTTCGGACGACCTGGTGGGAGGTACGTTCACAGTCAGCGTGCTAGGCTCCGTCGACGGCTTCACACCTATACTAAACGCCGGTCAGAGCGCAATTCTGGGCGCCGGGCGATCGGTCGAGAAACCAGTGGTACGACGTGGCGAGGT